>NZ_JAGDFV010000028.1 GCF_017497985.1 Meiothermus sp. CFH 77666 | reverse complement strand
TACTTACGAGATGTAATCCTGAGCCTCTTGCACCTCAAAAAGTGGCCGGTGTTGCGCTCGGTTAGAAAGTTCTCGGCTAATCCCTATCCTCTACTCAAGCTAATCCGAGGGTTGTGATAAAAGCCTGCTAAAGACTGCTTGCCCGATGCGGGGCTTTGGCCAGGGGCAGGTAAGCCATTATGGCCAGCGCGATCAGGGCCGACCAGACCAGCAAAGCGGTGCTGTAGTTGCTCTGCCCCAGCACAATGCCCATCCCCCACTGGAGCAAAAAGACCCCCATGAAGCCCATGAAGTTAATGGCCGTGACGGCCCGCCCGGTGAGCTCGGTGGGGAAGGTGAGCCGGGCCTGGGCCAGGCTCAGAATGTTAAAAGCACCCGTAAAGCCCATGAGCAGGTAGACCGCGTACAGGAGGGCCAGGGGCATCTGCGGCCACAAGGCCAGCAGCAATGGCCCCAGCGTGAAAGCGATGCCCGCCGAGAGCAGCACCCTGGGCAGGCCCAAACGGTCGGCCAGGGGACCGCAGAGCAAAAAGCCCAGAACGGCGGCCAGCGAAAAAGCGAAGAGGACACCGCCCACCTCGAGCCCCCCCATCCCCCGCACCTTGAACAGAAAGTCGCCGCCCCACAGGGTCTGCCAGGCCAAAAACCCGCCCCCCACCATAAAGTTGAGCCAGCCCATGCGCCAGAAGTCGGGGTTGCGCCAGATCACCCCGGCATGGCCCGCCTGGGTGCTTTGGGGAAGCGCAACACCTTTAGGAGCGTTGCGAACCCCCAGCACCACCACCAGGGCTACCAGCACAATCACCAAAGCCCCGCCCTCGAAGACCCCCCGCCAGCCGATCTGCTCCTTGAGCCAGGCCAGTGGCGAGGAGGCGGCAATGGCCCCCGAGGCCCCCAGCGCCACATACAGGCTGCTCACGCTGGCGTAGCGAGAGGCCGGAAACCACAGCGAAAAAGCTTTCAAAGCCCCCATCAAGGCGGCGGCAAAGCCGATGCCCAGCAAAGCCCGGCCCACCGAAAGGGTGAGGAAATCCTGGGCATTGGCAAACAGGAGCGCGCCCCCGGCCCCCACCAGCATCAGGGCGGGGTGTACAAAGCGGGGGCCGTAGCGGTCCAGCAGCGAACCCAGGGGGAGTTGGGCCAGCGCGAAGGTCAGGTAGAACAGGCTGGTCATCAGCCCCAGTTGGGCCGAGGAAAGCCCCAGATCCTGCCGCAGGTCGGGGGAGATGACCGCATTAACCGCGCGAAAGAAGTAGGAGAGAAAGTAGGCCAGAAGCAGCACAACGAAGATGCGGGCAGCAACGGAGGGCATGGTTCCCCTATCCTATCCTGTATGAAAGCGATGCCTGCTTCGACCCTGTGGCTCGAGCTCCTGGGCGGCCTCCTGGTGGCACTGGGCGTACTCCTGGCCTGGCTGGCCTTCACCCTGGCCAACCAGACCATTGACCCCAACCTGGACAAAAACCTGATGCGCGTTCGCATAGATTTCCCCGGCTTTCTGGAAGGCGTGGCCCGCCATCTTTCGGTGGCGGGAGCCTGGATGGCGGGGGTGGGGGCCGTACTCTTTTTTGGGGCCGGCTATCTGGTGTGGGTGTTCCGGGTGCTGTTGGGCCTGGCAGCCTTGTTTGCGCTGGGGGTGTGGGCCTGGCTGGCGCTGGGGTGGGCCTAGCGCTTCAGGCTCACCAGCTCGATAACCACCTGCTCGCTCTGGCTTCTCACCAGCCCCACGTTGGGGGCGTACCAGGAGGTGCTTTTCACGGTCAGGTTCAGGGGGCTGCTCCGGCCCCCCATGGTCATGGTGCCACGGGTGGTCTGGGTACTCTCCACTTTGAGGGCCGTAAAGCGTCCGGCAGGCACGCTCACGCTTTCCTGGCCTACCACCTTGCTGGTGGTGCGGACGCTTTGCTCCATCTGGATGGTCAGGTTGCCCTGCTGGGCCTCCCCGCTTGCCTCGTAGCTGTAGCTCCAGCTACTCCCCACCCGCAGGTTCTGGGGCAGCACCACCCCGGTGGCTTTGCGGGTTTTGAACTTCATCTGCAAGCCGGTCTGGCCGGAGGGGGCGAATTCGGGCTGGGTGAGGCCCCTGGCGTCGCACGTCCAGCGGCTGTCGAAGCCAAAGTTGGTAAAGGTGAAGCGCTGGATGAAGCGGTCCGCTTTAACCTCCAGGGTCTGGATGGTATAGGGGTTCTTGTCCACGCTCGAGCTGTATGTCCAGACCCAGCCCTCACGCACCGGGTAGAAGGGATGGTCACACTTGGCCCAGGCGGCTGTGCCCAAAACCACCAACGCTAGAACGCCGAGGATGCTTCGCATGGCAGGCTCCTTTGCTCGAGCATAGCCGAGGCGGTGTTATGTGGGCGTTATGGTTGGCGTGGGCTCTCGAGCCCCCTTTGCAGGAGAGGGGTCTTGAGTAGCTGATGCAGCAGCCACCCCGAAGGCTCAGCCCACCTCCAACTGCATCTTCATCCAGGGGGCCGAGTTGTGGAAGTTGGCCACGGCACTGCCGGGCGGTACCAGCCGGTCGCAGGCCGCTCGGATATCCTCCGGCAGGGTCATGTCCAGCACCGGAAGCAGGTGCTTTAGCTGTTCCACACTCCGGGGCCCGATGATGGGGGCGGTGATGCCGGGTTGATCCTTGACCCACAAAATGGCCAGTTGCGCGGGGTCGTAGCCGGCCTCGCGGGCCAGCTTTACAAAGCGGTTGCCCATATGTACCGCCCTGGGCGAGACCCGCTCGGCGTAAATTCCCCCCCGCAGGCTGGCGCGGGAGCCTTCGGGGCGAAGCGCCTCGTCGGCGTAGCGCCCGGCCAGCATCCCCATGGCCAGGGGCGACCACGGCAGAACGGCCAGGTTGTAGGCCTGGGCCATGGGAATCAGCTCGTTCTCGATGCGCCGATCCAGCAGATTGTAGGGCGGCTGTTCCGAGACAAAGCGCACATACCCCTTAAGCTCGCTGATCAGAATGCCCTCCAGCACCTTCCAGGCCGGGGCCGTGGAACTGCCTATATAGCGAACCTTGCCCTGGCGCACCAGGTCGGTCAGGGCCGAGAGGGTCTCGTCTATGGGCATGTCGAAAACCGGGCGGTGAAGCTGGTAGAGGTCAATGTAGTCGGTTTGCAGCCGCCGCAGCGAGTCTTCACAGGCCCGTATCAGGTGGAGCCTCGAGTTCCCCCGGTCGTTGGGGCCGGGGCCGGTGGGGTAGTGGGCCTTGGTGGCGATGAGCACCTGGTCGCGCAGGCCGCTTTCTTTGAGGGTTTGTCCTATCACCCGCTCGGCCTCGCCCTGCATGTAGCTGTTGGAGGTATCAATCAGATTGATGCCAGCCTCGATGGCCCGAAGAATCATCTCCCTGGCCTCGGCTTCGGGGGTGGGGTTCAGGATGTTGTCAGTGCCCAGGGCCAGAGGTGCAACCTTGACGCCGGTTCGACCCAGATTGCGGTATTCCATGGATAGCTCCCCTCAGGGGTGTGCAGAGATGCTGTTCGCAAAAGTCCGCAGCAAAAAGACCTTGAAACCAAGCCCGCTTTGATTTCCTTGCTCGAAAGATGCTCGATTAGAGCCCCAGGTTGACGGCTACGGGCCTCGAGGCTGCCTTCACCTGGCAGCAAACCCGGCATCCACCAGCACCAGCGAGCCGGTCATGTAGCTGGCTTTGCTCGAGGCCAGAAAAAGCACCACCTGGGCAATCTCCACCGGGTCGGCCAGGCGGCCCATCGGTACGGTATCGGCCAGGCGTTGCAAAAGTTCGGGGGTGACGGGTTCCTTGCGCTCGGACTGGAGCATGGGGGTATTCACCTCGCCAGGGCAGACCGCGTTGATGCGGATGCCATCTTTGGCGTGGTCGAGGGCCAGTGCGCGGGTGAGGTTGTGTACCGCGCCCTTGCTGGCACAGTAGGCGGCTACCCCGGCGGCCCCTAGGTCGCCCCAGATGGAGCCGAAGTTGACGATGGCGCCGCTACCCTGAGGCTTCATGGCCTTGATGGCAGCCCGGCACATGAAGAAAGTGCCGCTCACGTTCACCCCCATGATGCGGTTCCACTGCTCGTCGGTGGTGTGCTCGCCGCTGGCCCGCACGATGATGCCCGCCGCATTGACCAGCACATCCAGCCGCCCATGCCGCCGTACCGTTTCTTCCACCACAGTGTTACAGAAGGCCGAATCGCTCACATCCCCAACCCGCACGTCTGCCCCCAGTTCAGTTGCGACCCGGCGGGCTTGCGCCTCGTTGCGATCCACTATCACCACCTGGGCCCCGGCCCTGGCAAACTCCCGGGCAGAAGCCTCCCCCATGCCCGAGGCCCCGCCGGTCACTATCACCACTTTTCCCTGGAAATCCACAAGTACTCCTTATCAGAACGAAAGCGATTGTATTGAGACAAGGGAATCCAGGTCAATCATCGGGTTGGGACGTTGCTCCCTGGGCCGTCACTGGTATACTTCCCTGCGGAGCGGTATACCAAACGTCGAGTGTTTTTAGGAGGTCGAATGGTTCAAATAGCGGTACCCAAAGAAACCGCCCCAGGTGAACGCCGGGTGGCGCTCACGCCGGAGGTGGTGAGCCGTCTGATTAAGGAAGGCTGGGGTGTGCGCCTCGAGGCCGGTGCCGGCGCCGAGGCTTACTACTCCGATGAGGCGTACCGAAATGTGGGGGCCGAGATTGTATCCAGGGATCAGCTTTTCAAAGGTGCGCAGGTGGTTTTCACTGTACAGCCTCTGGATCAATCGGATCTGGCGCAGCTCGAGCCCGGCACCATTGTGGCGGGCCTGATGTACCCCCACCGCAGCCCGGTGCGGGTACAGGCCATGGCCGCCGGTAAGCTTACCGCCCTGGCCATGGAGCTTGTGCCCCGCATTACCCGGGCTCAGAGTATGGACGTGCTCTCCTCGCAGGCTACCGTGGCCGGCTATGTGGCCGCCCTGATAGCCGCGCGAGAGAGCAGCCGCTTTTTCCCCATGCTCACGACTGCGGCGGGCACCATCCGCCCTGCTAAGGTCATGGTGATGGGGGTGGGCGTGGCAGGCTTGCAGGCCATTGCTACGGTGCGCCGCCTGGGGGCTAATGTCTGGACCTACGACGTTCGCAAAGCGGCAGCCGAGCAAGCCCTGTCGCTAGGGGCCAAGGTTATTGAGCTACCCATCAGCGCCGAGGGCGAAGGGGGCTACGCCCGCGAGCTTACCGAGGAAGAAAAGAAAATCCAGCATGAAGCCCTGGCCAAAGAGGTGGGCAGTATGGATGCGGTCATCACCACCGCCCAGATTCCGGGCCGCAACGCGCCCATCCTCATTACCAAGGACATGGTCGAGCGGATGAACCCCGGTGCGGTGGTGGTAGACCTGGCCGCCGAGTCCGGGGGCAACTGCGAGCTGACCCAGCCGGGCAAGACGGTGGAGGTGAACGGGGTCAAGATTGTGGGGCCCCTGAACCTGCCCAGTGCGCTCTCGGTACACGCCAGCGAGATGTACGCCAAAAACCTCTACAACCTCTCCAAACTGCTCATCAAAGATGGTCAACTTGCCCCCGACTGGAGCGACGAGATTCTGGCCGGGGCGCTTCTAACCCACCAAGGCGAGATTACCCATGCGCCCACCAGGGCGCTCGTTGGAGGTGCCTGATGGACTCAACCTGGGCTGCGCTCTATATCTTTTTGCTGGCGGCTTTTACTGGTTACGAAGTGATTAGCCGGGTGCCGGTGATTTTGCACACCCCCCTGATGTCGGGCTCTAACTTTATTCACGGCATTGTGGTGGTGGGGGCCATGGTGGTGCTGGGCCACGCCGAGACGCCCCTCGAGCAGGCCATTGGCTTCTTCGGGGTCATTCTGGGAGCCGCCAACGCTGCGGGGGGCTACGCCGTGACCGAACGGATGCTGGAAATGTTTGAGCGCAAGCCGAAAGGAGGCCAATAGCTCACAACCGATAGCCCTAAGCCTCCTGCGGGCTTTCTGGCTACCGTCCAATGCTATATGTTGCTATGGAAAACTTTGTCGAGCTTATCTACTTCCTGACGGCGCTCCTGTTTATTCTGGGCCTCAAGCGCATGTCCTCGCCCAACACGGCCCGTAGCGGGGTGATCTGGGCCGGGGTTGCCATGGTGGCGGCAACGCTGGCGACCTTCCTGCTCCCCAACATGCACAACCAGCTTTTGATGCTGGTGGCTATCGTCATCGGCACGGTGGTGGCCTGGATTGCCGCCAAGCGCGTGCAGATGACCGACATGCCCCAGATGGTGGCCATCTACAACGGCATGGGTGGGGGCGCTGCCGGGGCCATTGCGGCGGTGGAGCTTCTGCGCGGAGAGTTTGGCGAGGCCCAGGGGCTCAAGTTGCTCGCTATTCTAGGTGCGCTGATCGGTTCGGTGTCCTTCACTGGGAGCCTGATTGCCTTTGCCAAGCTACAGGGCCTTATGTCGAGCCGCCCCATCCAGTTCCCAGCGCAAAAGCTGGTCAATGCCGGTGTGGGGGTGGGGGCCTTGCTGCTGGCTTTGTGGGTGCTCGTCAGCCAGCCGGGCTACCCCATCCTGGCTTTTTTCCTCCTGGCCCTCAGCTTTGGGGTCTTGATGACCCTGCCCATTGGCGGTGGGGATATGCCGGTGGTGATTTCGCTCTACAACGCCTTCACCGGCCTGGCGGTAGGCTTTGAGGGCTTTGCCATCGGGAATGCTGCTCTGATAGTGGCCGGTACGGTGGTCGGTGCGGCGGGTACGCTGCTCACCCTCCTGATGGCCAAGGCCATGAACCGCAGCCTGTGGAGCGTGCTGGTAGGGGGCTTTGGCGTTGAGCAGGAAGCAGGCGAGGTGAAGGGCAGCCTCAAGCCGATTGACCTGGAAGATGCGGCGGTCATGCTGGCTTACGCCTCCAAGGTTATCTTTGTACCCGGCTACGGAATGGCTGTGGCCCAGGCCCAGCACAAGCTGCGCGAGGTGGCAGATGTACTCGAGGCCAAGGGTATCGAGGTCAAGTACGCCATTCACCCGGTAGCGGGCCGGATGCCGGGGCACATGAACGTGTTGCTGGCCGAGGCGGGGGTGGCCTACGACAAGCTCTACGACCTCGAGGACATCAACCCCGAGTTCCCCCAGGCCGACGTGGCGGTGGTGATTGGCGCCAACGACGTGGTCAACCCCGCTGCTCATCGCAAGGGCTCCCCGCTTTACGGCATGCCTATTCTGGACGTGGACAAGGCCAAGAACGCCATTGTCATCAAGCGCGGGCAGGGCAAGGGGTTTGCCGGGGTGGAAAACGAGCTTTTCTACGCCGACAACACCCGCATGCTTTACGGCGATGCCCAGAGCGTACTGGGGCAGTTGGTGCAGTCGCTCAAAAAACTGTAATACCAGATTCGGTTGATCCGTGGCCGACTGTCTCTTTGAATCCGGTAAAACAGACGCTTATCGCGCTCTGCACAAAAGTGGCCGCCTGAATGGGCGGCCTTTGCTTTGTCCAGGACAAAACTTTCTCAACATCGGTTGGCTCATCATACGTGAAAAGCCATCCAAATCTTGAGTTGACAGTTTATATGCCCTGGGTTACACTCCCGGTTGGAAGGTCTTCCACAAACAAAAGTGCAGTCAGTCGAAATTGGACAGCGATTGATGGAAGCACTTCCACTGAAACAGGAGGAAACATGAAGAAGTGGCTGGTAGGTGCTTTAGCCCTGACCCTTGCGGTAGGGGGGCTGGCCTTTGCCCAGGGGGTGACGATTCGTGTAGCGGGCGACTCGACCGCTGTAGGCGAGGGTGGCCGCTGGATGAAGGCCAAATCGGAAGAATGGGCTCAGAAAACCGGCAACAAAATCGAGTACATTGACTCGCCCGCCGATACCAACGACCGTCTGGCCCTGTACCAGCAATACTGGGCAGCCCGCAGCGCCGACGTAGACGTCTACATGATTGATGTGATCTGGCCTGGCATTGTGGCGCCCCACGCTGCCGACCTCAAGCAGTTCTTCACCGAGGCCGAACTCAAAGAGTTCTTCCCACGGATCGTTGAGAACAACACCATCCGGGGCAAGCTGACCTCGATTCCCTTCTTCACCGATGCGGGTCTGCTCTACTACCGCACCGACCTGTTGCAGAAATACGGCTTCCAGCGTCCGCCCCAGACCTGGACCGAGCTTGACCAGCAAGCCACCCGCATCCAGGCCGGTGAGCGCCAGGCGGGCAACCGCGACTTCTGGGGCTTTGTCTGGCAGGGTAAAGCCTACGAGGGCCTGACCTGCGATGCCCTCGAGTGGATTTTCTCCATGGGCGGGGGCCGTATCATCGAGCCCGATGGCCGCATCAGCATCAACAACCCCCAGGCCATTGCCGCCCTCAACATGGTACGCAGTTGGGTAGGCCGTATCTCGCCTCCAGGGGTGACCAGCTACGCTGAAGAAGAGGCCCGCAACGCCTTCCAGTCGGGCAACGCCGCTTTCATGCGCAACTGGCCTTATGCTTACAGCCTGGGTCAGAGTGAAGGCAGCGCCGTGCGCGGCAAAATTGGCGTGACCGTGTTGCCCCGTGGCGCAGGCTCGGGGGGCCGCAATGCTGCTACCCTGGGTGGCTGGCAGTTGATGGTCTCGACCTACTCGAAGAACCAGAAGGTGGCCGCTGACCTCGTTAAGTACCTCACCAGCGTGGAGATTCAGAAGGACAATGCCATCAGCCTGTCGCGTCTGCCGACCCGCCCGGCCCTCTACAACGATCCCCAGGTGCTGGCCAAGAACGCCTTCTTCAAAGACCTGCTGCCCGTCTTCCAGAACGCCGTGGGTCGTCCTTCGGGTGTAGCCGGTGCTCGCTACAACCAGGTCTCCGAAGCCTTCTGGACGGGCGTACACGAGGCCATCACCGGACGGAAGCCCGCTGCTCAGGCCGTGCGGGACATGGAAGCTGCCTTCCGGCGCATTCTGCGCTAGGCCATTAAAAAACGCCTTGTCGGGGAATGGGGTCGGATATCCGGCCCCATTCTTTAATAGCAGGCACCTTTCCAGGACGCCAGAGTCGTAAGTTTTGAGCTGTGGGGAGTTTTCGTATTTTGCGCTCAGCCATCTGCTGGTGGCATGCAGCGCGCCTTTAGCGAAATAGGATTTGAGCGACCTGAACCCATATAGTATTGGTGTCTTGGAACAGTATCGCCAAGCTGCGTTTTTAGGTCGGCTGGATGGAGGTGGATATAGATGCTTACTCTTCGGCAAATGCGTTTGGCCTGGCTGCTGGTCTTGCCTACGTTACTGGTTGTGGCCTTTGTGGCAGGTTACCCGCTGGCCCAGGTGTTTTACTACTCGTTTCACCGGGCCGACATCTCTTTTGTAGAGCCCACCGAGTTTGTGGGTTTCAAGAACTACCTTTTTTTGCTGCAAGACCCCGATTTTAGGGGGGCGCTCTGGAACACCTTGCGCTTCACCGTAGTTTCGGTTTTCCTCGAGACCGTTCTGGGCCTGGCCATTGCCCTGGTGATCCACTCCAACTTCAAGGGGCGCGGCATCGTGCGGGCTGCCATCCTGATTCCCTGGGCCATCCCGACGGTGGTCTCGGCCAAGATGTGGCAGTGGATGCTCAACGACATCTATGGGGTGATTAACGTAATCCTGGTCAACACCGGCCTGGTCGCCAACAAGATTGCCTTCCTGGCCAACCCCAACACGGTGCTGTGGGCAATGGTGGCGGTGGACGTCTGGAAAACCACGCCCTTCATGGCCCTGTTGCTGCTGGCCGGCTTGCAGCTCATTCCCAGTGACATCTACGAGGCCGCCGATATTGACGGGGCCAGCCGCTGGCAGCAGTTCTGGACGCTGACCCTGCCGCTCCTGACCCCGGCCTTAGTGGTAGCGCTCATTTTCCGCACCCTGGATGCGCTGCGGGTCTTCGACGTGATTTTTGTGATGGTGGGGGTCAACACCGCTACCCGCAGCCTGGCCATCTACAACCGCCAGACCCTGATTGACTTTCAGGACCTGGGGTATGGGTCGGCCATATCGGTAGCCATTCTGGTCATCATCTTTATTTTTGTGGTGTTGTACATGCGCGTAGCGGGACGGGGGGTGCGCGGTGAGGACTAAAGGCTTGTCTTACTACGCTGGACGGGCGCTTTTTTACCTGCTGGTGGTTTTTATTGTGGTGTATAGCGTTTTCCCTTTCTACTGGGCGGTGATTAGCAGCTTCAAGACCAGCGATGCCCTTTTTAGCTCCAACCCCAGCTTTTTGCCCACGCCCTTTACCCTCACGCATTATCAAAACGTGTTCAGTGGAGCGGAGTTTGGCCGGAACCTGCTCAACAGTTTGATTGTGGCCGGTGGGGCTACCCTGATCTGCTTAGTGCTGGGGGTCATGGCGGCCTATGCGCTGGGCCGTTTGCGCTTTCCGCCCAAGAACGCGGTGCTCTACATCGTGCTGGCCATGACCATGTTCCCCCAGGTTTCGGTGCTCTCGGGTATGTTCGTATTGCTGCGTGAGACCAACCTGTTCAACACCCACGCGGGCCTGATTCTTTCGTACCTGCTCTTTACCCTGCCTTTCACGGTCTGGGTGCTGACCGGCTATTTTCGTGGGTTGCCGCGTGAGCTCGAGGAGGCCGCTTACGTGGATGGAGCCACTCCCATCCAGACCCTGCTCAAGGTCATGCTGCCCCTCACCGGGCCCGGTCTGGTGACCACCGGCTTGCTGGCTTTTATCGCCGCCTGGAACGAGTACCTTTTTGCTCTAACCTTTACCATCGGCAACAATGTGCGCACCGTTCCGGTGGCGATTGCTTCCTTTGGTGGGGCCACTCCCTTCGAAATTCCCTGGGGCTCGATTATGGCGGCCTCGGTGGTGGTGACGGTGCCGCTGGTGATTTTGGTGCTCATCTTCCAGCAGCGCATTGTGGCCGGCTTGACGGCGGGCGCGGTCAAGGGATAGTCAAAAGGCATATGATGGGCCGGTATGACTGCTCAAGAAGCATACCGTTGGCTTTTAGAACACAGCAAAGAGACCGCCTACCTGGCTTCATTCAGTAAACTAGCCGCCTGGGATCAGGCCACCTACACACCCAAAAAGGGTCAGCCTCACCGGGCCATGATGCAGGCTACCCTGGCCAGGCTGCTGCATCAGCGGGGCACCGATCCCCGCATAGGGGAGATGCTCGCCATAGTGGAGGGTTCGGACTGGCTGGGAGAGCCCACGTCTGTGGAAGCGGTGAACGTGCGGGAGTGGCGGCGGGCCTACGACCTACAGACGAAAATTCCCGAGCGACTGGCTGTTGAGCTGGCCCAGGCCACCAGCGAGGGAGAGGCTGTTTGGCAAGAGGCCCGCCCCAAGAATGACTGGCAGGGCTTTAAGCCGGTTCTGAAGAAAATATTTGCCCTGACCCGCGAAGCAGCCGATGCGATTGGCTACCAGGAAGAACGCTACGATGCTTTGCTCGATCAGTACGAGCCGGGGGCCACAGCACGGCAGCTCGAGGCCACCTTCGGGCATCTGCGGGAAGCCACCGTACAGTTGCTGGAGCGCATTCAGGGTAGCTCACGCAGGCCGGATACCTTGATACTCCGCCGCCACTTTCCCCAGGCCGCCCAGGAGGCTTTTGGCAAGGAGGTCATTGCCAGGATTGGCTTCGACCTGGAGGCCGGGCGACTGGATATAGTGGCCCACCCCTTCATGCAGGGGATTGGCCCCGGCGATGTGCGCCTGACCACTCGCTACTTTGAGAACTACTTTAACGCGGGTTTCTTCGGAATCGTGCACGAGATGGGACATGGGTTGTACGGGCAGGGGTTGCTGGCCGAACATTTTGGGACACCCATGGGAAGTGAAATCTCCCTCGGCATGCACGAGTCGCAAAGCCGTACCTGGGAAAACCTGGTAGGGCGTAGCCTGGGCTTCTGGCGCTACTTCTGGCCCACAGCCCAGCAGCGCTTTGAATCCTTGCGGGATGTAAGCCTGGAAGATTTCCACTTTGCAATTAATGCGGTCGAGCCCAGTCTGATCCGGGTAGAGGCCGACGAGGTGACCTATAACCTCCATATTCTGATTCGCTTTGAGATTGAGCTGGCTTTGTTGCGCGGTGAGCTGGATATTGACGAGGCCCCCGAGGCCTGGGATGCCAAGTACCAGGCTTATCTGGGGGTTCAGTCGCCTGCAATTCGGGACGGGTTAATGCAGGATGTGCACTGGTCGGCGGGGTTGATCGGGTACTTCCCCACCTACACGCTGGGCAACCTCTACGGAGCGCAGTTGTTTGTGCAAGCCGAAAAAGACCTGGGGCCGCTCGAGGCTCAGTTTGAGCGAGGCGAGTTTGCGCCCTTGCTAAACTGGACCCGGGAAAAGATTCACCGCCAGGGGAGCCGCTACTGGCCCCGCGACCTGCTAAAACAGGTGACGGGCGAAGACCTCAACCCGCAGTACCTGGTGGACTACCTGAACCGCAAATTTGGCATGCTGTACGCGCTGTGACCTCAAAAAGTCTGATGCTGGGTGAGTGCTTGAGCAGCGACCTGATGAACCACCGCCCTGAACTTTCCCCAGTCGGCCCAGGTAGCTCCCAGTTCTTTGGAGAAATGGGGGGGTAAGCCCTCGAGTTTCTGGGCAATTTCCAGCAGACCCGGCGCGGAAACCTCTTGAAAATCGCTGATTTGCTCGAGGTGATCTTGTGGCTGCGGGTCATTATTGGCTGCCAGCAGGAAAACGTAGCTGTGAAACAGGCGGCCCTCATTGTGCTGGTAGGTAATGTGGGCCAGATAGCGCAGGATTTGGGCTTGCAGCCCGGTTTCTTCCCAGCTTTCGCGCTCGAGGGCCTCCATTACCGATTCACCGGGCAAAATACTTCCGGTGGGCAAACGGTACACCCCCGTGGGATAAAAGGCTTTGGTGAGGGTTAGAAGCTTGCCGCTAGGTCGCCGATACACCAGACAAACTTCCGCAATACGGGTTCTGCTAACCGCCAAATAGGAGTTTGTGCCCAGACGCTGGGTGCCCTCGAGGGGTTTTCCAAAACGCCAGGCCAGCTCCTGAAGTTCTTGCTGCACAAGCGTAAAATTACCACACCACTGACTCTTTTCGCTTGCCCAGAAGCCGCTAAACCAGACATTTATCGTGCCAAAGCATGACAAATGATAAGAGCCTACATGCGCAGTCAGGCATTTATCGTTTTCCCCTTTCCCTCTCCCCTTGCGGGAGAGGGTGGCGACAGCGCTGGCTAGTTTGGTGCCCCTTTGGCCAAATAAAGCAATTCTGGCGGTAACCGCTATCGCCGGGTGAGGGGCTGAAGCGACGATGCCCAGGCAAATGATAAGAGCCTGCATGCGCAGTCTCAACTTACAGAGCCGCAAACCTTCCTGTGCTATGGTAAGGGCTCGGTATGGTGGAGCGAATCTATCTAGCTAAACCCAGGGGTTTTTGTGCTGGGGTGGTCATGGCCATCGAGGCGGTAGAAAAGGCGGCTAGAGAGTTGCGCGACGAAGGCGAGCTGGTGGTCTACCACGCCATTGTCCACAACGATGTGGTCGTCAAACGTTTGAAAGAACAGCACGGTGTTCACTTTGTTGAAGACCTGGCTGAAGTGGAGCAACTGCGCTCCGAGCTTGCGCAGGCGGGCAAAAAGCTGGGCGAAACGGTGGTCTTCTCGGCCCACGGGATTCCCCCCTGGCTGCGCACCGAGGCGGCGGAGCGCAACCTGTACCAGATTGATGCCACCTGTCCCCTGGTTACCAAGGTGCACAGCGAGGCCAAGCGCTATGCCCGGGAGGGCTATACCATCCTCTTGATTGGCGACTCCGCCGACCACCAGGAGATCAAAGGCACCCGTGGCGAGGCCCCGGAGAACACTATTCTGGTGGCTGTCCATACCCATGTGGGCCGCGACCCCCGCCTGGCCGACCCCCATACGGTCGAGGTGCCAAACCCCGAGAAGGTGGTGGTGCTAACCCAGACCACCCTCTCGGTGGACGATACCCTTGCCACCATTGACATTCTTAAGCAACGCTTCCCCAGGCTGGTTGTTCCCAGCCGACACGACCTTTGCTATGCCACCAAAAACCGTCAGGATGCCGTCAAGCAGATTGCGCCCCAGGTAGACATGTTCCTGGTACTGACCAGCCTGGCCTCCTCCAACGGAATGCGCCTCCTGGAGCTGGCCCAGAGCCTGGTGGGCCGGGCCGAGCGCATCAACACCGTGCAGGACATTCAGCCGGAGTGGCTGCGGGGTGTGCGCTCTATCGGCATCACCTCGGCGGCCTCGACCCCGGACGACCTGGTGCAGGAAGTGGTGGCCTATTTTCGCAGGCAGAACCCCAATCTGGAAGTGATCGAAGAGGGGGAGTGGGAAGATATCGAATTCCGTGAGCCCAAAAGGGTATCGCCTAGCGAGTGGTTGGTTGGCGATAGGTAGCATTTGAAAGCTACCTAACTTACACTTGTACGCAATGGTTCAAGCACTGATTCCCTTGCAAACCCCTTTAGCTCCACCGTTGAAATGGGCTGGAGGGAAACGTTGGTTAGCTCCAGTAATACGTGAACGTTTCTGGCTAAAACATAGCAAAAGGCGTTTGGTAGAGCCATTTGTGGGGGGCATGGGAGTTACTCTTTCATTGATGCCGGAGCACGCATTGCTAAATGATATCAATCCACACCTAATCAATTTCTATTTGCACTTGAGGCGTGGCTTACAAGTGAAGGGAGTGAAGTTCGAGAATAGCCGTGAAATTTATCAGGCAAACCGAGAACGATTCAACCTGCTTATATTGGATAACCAGGCTGATAGTGCTGAGGCTGCTTTATTGTTTTATTACCTTAATCGGACGGGCTACAACGGACTTTGCAGGTTCAATCGGCGTGGTTTTTTCAATGTTCCTTTTGGGAAGTATAAGACCATAACTTACATGTCAGATTTTAGACAATACCGTGAAGTATTCGAAAACTGGGAGTTTTGCACGGGTGACTTTGCTCGGCTTCAGATTAGCTCTAAAGATTTTGTATATGCAGATCCTCCCTACGATGTGGAGTTCACGCAGTATAGTTCAGATGATTTTACCTGGGCCGATCAGGTGCGTTTAGCAAGATGGCTTGCCCAGCTTGACGTGCCCGTTGTGATATCCAACCAGGCCACATCCCGGATCCTTGACCTGTATACGAGTTTGGGATTTGATGTAGAGGTTATCGAGGCTCCGAGAAGGATAAGTTGTAATGGAGATAGAAGCCCTGCTCAGGAGATGATAGCTTACAGAGGGGTTTGATGTCAGCCCGGACAGCCTCAGGAAAAACTTTTGAAACCATGCTAAGTGCCGCACTCAGACATCAGGGTTATAAGTATCTTGAGCAAGCTAGAGTCCCTAACTCATTGGCTGGACGCCAGCACACCGTAGATTTTGTGATCACCTTTCCAGAAGTGGTATTCGTTTCGCTAAAGTGGCAGGGTTCTAGTGGAACTGTGGAAGAGAAAGTGCCCTTTGAGGTTGTCCGTCTTGTGCATCTACTTAGCCAAAAAGAGCTAAATGTGCAAAAGGGTTCGAAATCCAAGAAAAATCTGACGGAAACCAAGCTGCGCCCTCAAAAGGCATATATCGTGCTTGCCGGCACTGGTTGGAATCAAAGTCTTAAGGACTGGTACATTTCGGGTGGGTTACAGACTTACTTACCTCACTCAAACATTCATATCATAGACTTTTACGATTTCATGAATCTGGTTAACAGCAAAGCACTGTAATCCAATGAGATTTTTGAATTCATCCCGTTGGCTCTTATCCGTAGCGCCCATGCTGGACTGGACGGATCGGCATTTTCGCTATTTGCTGCGTCTCATTACCCGGCGTACCCGTCTGTATACCGAGATGGTGGTGGATCAGTCCATTCTGCTGGGTGACCGCCCCAGGCTGCTGAATTTCAACCCCGAAGAGCACCCGGTGGCTTTGCAGCTTGGAGGCTCGGTGCCGGAAAGGCTGGCCGAGGCTGCCAGGATAGGGGAAGCGTGGGGCTACGACGAAATTAATCTGAACCTGGGCTGCCCCTCGGAGCGGGTACAGGGGGGTGGGTTTGGGGCCTGCTTGATGCTTTCGCCTGACCTGGTGGCCGACTGCCTGGCGGCGATGCGACAGGCGGTGAAGGTGCCCGTCACGGCCAAGCACCGCCTGGGGGTGGACGATGTAGAGGACTACGGCTATGTGGCCCGTTTTATCGAGAAACTGGCGGGGGTGGGCATCGAGGTCTTTATCATCCATGCCCGCAAAGCCTACCTGAAGGGGCTCTCACCCGCCGAGAACCGCACCGTGCCGCCCTTGCGCTACGAGTGGGTGTACCGCCTCAAGCAGGATTTCCCCCACCTGACCATCGTGCTCAATGGGGGGGTGCGGAACCTGCATGAAGCGGAGGCCCACCTGGCACGGGTGGATGGGGTCATGCTGGGGCGGGCCGTCTACGAAGACCCGTTTGTACTCGAGCAGGCCGACTCGAGGCTGTTCGGGCTAACCCACGCCACCACCCGCCTGGCCGTGGCCCAGGCCATGCTGCCGTACGCCGAGGCGGAGCTCGAGCGGGGCACACCCCTGTGGGCCATTGCCCGCCACATGCTCAACCTGTTCAAAGGGCAGCCCGGAGGCCGTTTGTGGCGCAGGTGGCTCTCCGAGCGGGCCTGCCGGCGGGGGGCCGGGGTGAAGGTCTTGCAGGAGGCGCTGGAGCAGGTGCAGGCCGAAGCGGAGTGGCGGAAATGTAGAGCCCCTGTATAACAGCACCAAACCCATGCCGTTGGTTAGTCTTTTTGAATCCGGCATAAATCCCGTCAGATCGGGCTGTAGCGCCCTGCGTTGCTTTGCACCAGCCCCTTGATTTCAAGCATTGTCAGCACTGAAAGCGTCTCGGCAGGGGAGAGGCCGGTGGTTTGGGCAAGGTCATCGGGCAGGGCCTCGGAGAGCTCGAGCAAGGCCCGGTAGACCTGGGCTTCGGGGCCCTCGAGCTGAACCGATTGCTTTTGTGGAGCCCGCACCCCCAGCGCGTTCAGCACATCCTCGGTATGCATTACCAGCCCCGCCCCGTCCTGAATCAGCCGGTTGCAGCCCAGCGAGAAGGTATCGCCGGGGCGGCCCGGTACGGCCAGCACATCGCGGCCCAGTTCCGCCGCAAACCTGGCGGTAATCAGACTGCCGCTTTTCTCCCCGGCCTCCACTACCAGCACGGCTTTGGCCAGCGCAGCCACAATGCGATTGCGCCGGGGAAACAGACCTGGTTGTGGGGGGGTTCCCAGTGGAAACTCCGAGAGCACGTTCATCCTTTCGGCCAGGGCACGGTTCTGGGGGGGATAGAAGCGATCCATGCTGCTGCCCAGCACCCCAAGGGTGTAGCCGCCCCCCTCCAGAGCGCCCTTGTGCGAGGCGGCATCAATCCCCAGGGCCAGCCCCGAGATGATGCCCACCCCGGCCTCGGCCAGTTCGCGTGCTACCTTGTGCGTCCAGGCGGTGGCCCAGGGGCTGGCTTTGCGGGTGCCCACTACGGCAATGTTGCGCTCGGAAGGTGGTAGCTCCCCTTTCAGGTACAGCACCATAGGGGGGCTCTCGAGGTGACGCAGTACCTCGGGGTAGTCGGGCTCCCACAGCCCAATCAGCCGCAGGCCCAGCCGGGCTGCCTGCTCACGCTCCTGCTCGGCCCGGCCCTCCTGTAAGGTTTTGGCGTAACCAGAGGCAATTTCGCGGCCCAGCAGTTCGGCCACCGCCTCCACGCTCAGGTCGGTGGCAAGGGCTTGCTGCAGGCGGCTGGGGCCAATCTGGGGGGCGAGTGCAAGGGCCAGGGGGTCGGGCATAGCTCGCATCAGGATAGCGGATGGGGGAGAGCCTGGAGGTTCATCTATACTAAAGCGGTGACTGAAGGAACCACCTATTCCGGATTTGTGGCCCTGGTGGGCAAACCCAATGTGGGCAAGTCTACCCTGCTCAACTCCATGCTGGGCGTGAAGATCGCCCCCATCAGCCCCAAACCGCAGACCACCCGCAAACGGGTGCGCGGCATCCATACCGAGGGCAACCGACAGATTGTGTTTGTGGACACGCCGGGCTGGCACGAGGCCGCCGATGCCATGAGCGAGTACATGATCCGCCAGATTACCGATGCCCTGGCCGAGGTCAACGTGGTGCTCTGGCTGGTGGATCTGCGCCACCCCCCCACCCACGAGGACGAGCTGGTCGCCCGTGCCCTGCGCCCCTTGAAGGGACAGGTACCCATTGTTCTGGTGGGTAACAAGGCCGACGCCGCCAAGTATCCCGAGGCAGCCCTGCAAGCCTACGCCGAACTGCTGCCGGGCCTGGAAACCCGCATGATCTCGGCCCAGAACGAACGCGACGCCAAAGCCCTGCGCGATGAGGTGCTGGCTCTGCTACCCGAAGGCCCCTTCTTTTTCCCCGAAGACTACGCCAAGGGCGACCAGACCCCCGAGGAATGGGCTGCCGAGATTGTGCGCGAGGAAGCCATGAAGCGGCTCAAGGAGGAGATTCCCTACTCCATTGCCACCAAAACCGAGGAATTTGAGCTCCGGGACAACGGCATGTTCTATATTCAGGTCAACATCTACGTCGAGCGCGAGAACCACAAACCCATCCTGATCGGTTCAGGGGGGCGGATGCTCCGCGAAATTGGGGCGGCAGCCCGCAAGCAGTTGGAGGTTTTTCTGGCGCGCAAGGTCTACCTGGACCTGCAGGTCAAGGTGTACCCCAACTGGCGCAAAGACCCTGAAGCCCTGCGGGAACTGGGCTACCATTGAAGCATGGAGGTCGGGCGCTTTTTGCTGGGGCTGGGCATTGTGCTTGTGGCCCTGGGTCTGGTTTGGTTGTATGCGCCTGGGTTGCTGAGCTGGTTTGGTCGCCTGCCGGGAGATATTCGCATCGAGCGGGAGGGATTTCGCTTCTACCTTCCCCTTACCTCGATGGTGCTGGTTAGTGTGGGGCTGAGCCTGCTCTTCAACCTGCTGCTTCGCTGGTTTCGCTAAGTGCCTACCGCCTATGTTTTGGATAATGGCATGATCGAAAACCATCCGGGTATTGCGCCCGGAGCATGATTTTCTAGTTCAGCCTGGATTCATCTCTAAACCTTATACGGGCGCAACTTATACCGAATCTGCTCAGAAGTGACCCAAAAGCGATATACAAGTCCCTCGGACGCGCCCCCTGGCGCGGCAAGTGAGGGGCGCGTTTAGCGCCGCTCACGCGCAGAGTTGGTATTAGAACCAGATTGGGGTTTTCCGCGAATGACGAGCCTTCCGGGGGCAGCGAAAGACCTTAACCACGCCCTTTTCCCGATGGCCGAATGTTTTGTTGTGAGCGGCAAAATCTCCTAGGAACCCGCTCAGCCTGCTGGTTTGGGCGGGCTGTCCTGAACCCCCAGCGGGATGGCATTCTGCTGGGAGATGCGGCTGTACATGGTGTTGGCAATGGAGTAGGCGAACTGCTTCATGGTCTGGGCGTTGGGGCCTGCGTAGTGCTCGTCTATGGTCTGGGTGAAGAGCTCGAGCCAGCGCTGGAAGTGCTCGAGTTTGAGCGGTTTGCGGGCATTCAGCAGTAGATGCTTGTACATCATACCGCCCTTGTAGGCGCCAGTATGCCACAGGATGTTCTCCCAGAAGTCGTGGATGACGGGCAGGTGGTTCATCAAGTCCAGGCCCTCGAATAAGTAGCCAATCTGCTCGTCCTGAAGGGCCTTGGCATAGAAGCTGTCCACCACCACTGCGAGGTCGGCTCTGGAGGCTATGTCGTTCACGTAGCAAACCTTATGCCAAAGAACCGCCCGGCTGTAGTGAGCAAAGCCCCGATTCGATTAACCCCAAGGAAAGTTAATGCAGGTTGATCCCGTTCTGGTGGGTTGCTTGGCCATGAGATTTGGGTGCCGGACGCTCATCTTCTTGATTTTTTCATGCGGCTGCCACCGGACTGCCATCAAGCCCACCCATCCTTGTTTCGGGAGAGCATCCTGGCCAGGACTCCCCGCACAGGAGGAAATGCCATGAAAAACGGTCTAGCGGTACTCTTGGTTTTGGCTTTGCTGGGTTGGGGCGGCGCGCTGGCGCAAACCGACCCAGAGCCCCCCGCGCCCAGCGCGGTCATGACCGAACTGGCCGCACATATCGAGGGGATTGGCAAGCTTCTCGAGGGCGATGCCAGGCTCAGCAAAGAGCAGGCCGAACAACTGCTGCTCTACCTGCGGGCCATTCGCAATTCGGCAGCCCTTACGCCCGTGATGGCCGAGTGGTATGCCCAGCAGATTCTGGCTCAACTGACCCCCGAGCAACGTGCTGCCATACAAGCTGCCGAAGCTACCCCCGAGTCTGCCAACCAGACTAGCCAGAACAGCAACACCTCGAG
Organism: Meiothermus sp. CFH 77666; assembly: GCF_017497985.1. Classification (NCBI taxonomy): domain Bacteria; kingdom Thermotogati; phylum Deinococcota; class Deinococci; order Thermales; family Thermaceae; genus Meiothermus; species Meiothermus sp. CFH 77666. Next base: position 17,222 of record NZ_JAGDFV010000028.1, on the reverse strand, counting down.
CGATAACACCCAGACCGGAAACACCTCGAGCGATAGCAGCCAGAACCAGACCAATACTGACTCCAGTGCTCAGTCCCAGCAAACCGTCACTAAAGCACTTGACCCGGATGCGCCCAACCCCTTTGCTCTGGAGCCCTTCGCATCCAAACTAGACGAAATGATCACCAGGCTGGCTCAGCTTAGCCAGGGGTAGGGGTCATTTGAGGTCGCTGAGCACCACGACTACCAGTGAGCCGTCAAAGGTAGCGAAGCAATCTGGAAAATAGTCTTAGGGCCATCGAAGTACTCCTGCTGATTGCTTGCAACGATGCTGGATATATGCGCTTGTTATTGAGAGCTTGTCTCAGGTTTTTGCTGAGGAGCCACTGGCTCCTCATTTTTATCTAGACCCAGGCCTCGACCTGCTGGGGCACTGGCGGCGGGTTTGGGTAGAAATGTACCCGTTTTCCAAATCCCCTCCTACGAGCGCTTCTAGTGGTTGCTCTTAACCAAGGCCTGCCGAGGTCTTGAAATCGCGGTGGACTCGAGTACACTTGCAGGCGGTGCAGGGCAGGCTGTAGGGCCTGCAGGTTTCCGGCGTTCGGCAAGTACGCTGCACCCGAGGCCGAAGGGGGGAGCCACTTTCGCCCACCCCGCGAGTTGGGAGGTATCCAAGTGGCAAACGGAGCAGTTTCAAAGTTCCTCAAACACCATTTCCGTCACTTCAACGCCGCTACCCTGGTAGACGCTGCTGAGGCCTACCGTGCCCACCTCGACAAAGGCGGGGTGATGATGGTCACGCTGGCCGGGGCCATGAGCACCGCCGAGCTGGGCCTTTCGCTTGCCGAGATGATCCGCCAGGGCAAGGTGCACGCCATAAGCTGCACCGGGGCCAACCTGGAGGAAGACCTGTTTAACCTGGTGGCCCACCACCACTACGAGCGCATCCCTAACTGGCGCGAACTGACCGCCCAGGACGAGCAACGCCTGCTGGAAAAGCACATGAACCGCGTGACCGATACCTGCATTCCCGAGATGGAGGCCATGCGGCGTCTGGAAAATGCGCTTTTGGAAGAGTGGGAGGCGGCAGACCGGGCAGGGGAGCGCTACTTTCCGCACGAGTTTTTGTACCGCATTATTCGCTCGGGGAAGCTCGAGCGCTACTACCAGATTGACCCCAGGGATAGCTGGATGGTGGCCGCTGCCGAGAAGAACCTGCCCATTTATGTACCGGGCTGGGAAGACTCCACCACCGGCAACATGTACGCCGGGCACTGCCTGAATGGGGAAATCAAGAACGTGCACACGGTGCGAACCGGCATCGAGTACATGATGGAACTGGCCAACTGGTACGTGGAAACCAGCGCAAAGCACTCGATTGGTTTCTTTCAGATTGGCGGGGGCATTGCGGGCGACTTCCCCATCTGTGTGGTGCCCATGCTGCACCAGGACATGCAGCGCCCCGACATTCCGGTGTGGGGTTACTTCTGCCAGATCTCCGACTCCACCACCAGCTATGGCTCGTACTCGGGGGCCGTACCCAACGAGAAAATTACCTGGGGCAAGCTGGCGGTGGATACGCCCAAGTTCATCATCGAGTCGGATGCCTCGATTGTGGCGCCGTTGATGTTTGCTATGGTGCTGGGCTGGTGAGCCTCTTGCTGATTTCCTCAGATGCTTTAGGTCTTCAGCCATAGGCTGAATAGGTCGCGTGAGCGCCCCCTTGACAGCGAGGGGGCCGGGCTTTACTGTTTTGTCCAATAGGTTCATTCAATAAACAGGTGGTTCATTCAATGAAACCCCTCGAAGCCATCCCCACCCTCGAGCGTCCCCTGTACCTGCTGGGGTTTTTCAGCGAGGAGCGGCCCTACTGGGGCCTCTCGGAGCTGGCCCGGGCGAGCGGCTGGCCCAAGGCTACCTGCCTGCGCAGCCTGCGGGCGCTCGAGCAACATGGCCTGCTGGTGCGCGACCACGACCGCTACCGCCTGGGTACGCGATTGTTGCACCTGGGCACCCTGGTCAAAGCCGCCTACCCGGCCCGCCAGGTGGCTCTGCCGCTGATGCAGGCCCTGCGCGACGCCACGAGCCAGTCGGTGCAGTGGGTGGTGCGGGATGGGCTGGAGGGGGTGTACCTGGAGGTGGTGGAGGCTCGCTCGAGGGTGCGCCTCTATATTGCCCCTGGGCGGCGAGCGCCCCTGTATGCAGGGGCTTCCACCCGGCTTCTGCTGGCCTTTGCGCCGCCAACCGTGCGGGAAGGCGTATTCCAGGGGGAGCGTAAGCGCTATACCCCGGCCACGCCGGTAGGTCTGGGGCCTTTGCAAGCACTGCTGTTCGAAACCCGCAAAACTGGGTTTGCCGCGAGTTTTGGGGAGCTCGAGCCCCACTCCGCCGAGCTGGCCGCCCCTGTCCGGGGCCCGGAGGGCGAGGTGGTAGCGGCGCTCAGTCTGGCCGGGGCAGAAGCCCACTACCGCGACCCCAAAACGCTCTCGGGTTACCTGCATGCCTTGAGCCAATCGGCACGAGAAATATCCCAGAAGCTGGGGTTTGTGGGGCCCTGGCAGGCCGACCTCGAGGGCTTTTTGCGCTCACTTCTGGCTTTCGAGCCGTAAAGGAGGATAGGTATGCACAAACTCGTTGGACTCTTGGCAAGCTTGACCCTGGGTGCTGCCCTGGCCCAGACCCAGTGGATTATGGCCACCCCCTACCCGGATGGCAACTTCCACACCATCAACATCCGCGAGTTCGCCCGCGAAGTGGAAACCGCTACCCAGGGCCGGGTGGTGATCCGGGTAAACAGCGGAGGCTCGCTTCTGCCGCACCCGCAGATTTTGCCTGGGGTGCGCAATGGCCAGATTCAGATGGGCGAGGTGCTGATCTCGCTCCTGGCCAACGAGAACCCGGTCTTTGCCCTGGACTCGATTCCCTTCCTGGTGAGCAGCTACGACGATGCCCAGCGGCTTTACCGGGCCTCCCGCGCCGAGATTGAGAACTGGCTCAGCCGCCGGGGCATGACCCTGTTGTTCTCGGTGCCCTGGCCGGGGCAGGGGCTTTACACCAAACAGCCGGTCAATAGCATCGCTGACCTGCGGGGGGTGCGCTTCCGGGCCTTCAACCCCGCCACAGCGCGTATCGCTGAACTGACCGGTATGGTGCCCACCCAGGTTGAAGCCGCCGACATTCCCCAGGCCTTCGCTACCGGCATTGTAGCGGCCATGATGACCTCCCCCTCTACAGGTGTGGACAGCCAGGCCTGGGACTTCACCCGCTACTTCTACGACCTCAAGGCCTGGATTCCCAAAAACATGGTCTTTGTGAGCCGCCGGGCTCTGGACAGCCTGAGCCCTGCCGACCGTGAGGCGGTGCTGGCGGCGGCCCGCCGGGCCGAGCAACGCGGCTGGCAGGCCAGCCAGCAGGAGGCTTCCAGCAAGACCGCCATCCTGACCCAGCGGGGTATGCAGGTGTTGCAGCCCAGCCCGCAACTGGTGGCCGATCTGAAAAAGGTCGGACAGACCATGACCGATGAGTGGCTCCGGCGGGCGGGGGCTACCGGGGTCAACATCTACCGTGCTTACCTGGGCAGATGAAGTATGTGGCATGTGGCATGTGGCTTGTAGAGGTATCGAGGGCTACCGACTACCTGACGCTGGCCTTGGGAAGGTCTTATGCGAAGATTCCTGGATAGCCTGTACCACTTCTCGAGCCTGGTAGCAGGGCTTCTGGTAGTGTTCATCTTTGTGATTATTCTAGCCCAGATCCTGGGGCGGCAGTTGGGGCTGGCCATTCCCTCGGCCAACGAGCTTTCGGGGTTTGCCATGGCCGGGGCGGTGTTCTTTGCCCTGGCCCCTACCCTGCGGGCAGGCGCCCACATCCGGGTGGGGGTGCTGATCCGGCGGCTTCAGGGGAGGGTGCGACGGGGCCTCGAGCTTCTAGTAGGCGGGTTTTCCCTGCTGGCCTCGGGCTACGCTGCTGTTCAACTCTGGCGGCTGGTGCTGGACTCTTACCGCTATGGCGACCTGGCCCCAGGGTTGTTGCCGCTGCCCATCTGGATACCCCAGAGCCTTCTGGCGGTGGGGCTGACCATCTTTACCATTGCCCTGGCCGATACCCTGGGGGCTTTGTTCCGGGGTGAACTCCCAGGCTACCTCGCCGAGGGCGGGGGACAGGAGTAACTTGTGGAACTGACCCAGGTGGCGCTTTTGCTGGTGCTGCTGCTCCTCTTGTTCCTGGGCAGCGGGGTCTGGATTGCCCTGGCTTTGCTGGGGGTGGGCTGGGTGGGTTTGCAGTTCTTCACCAACACCCCGCCAGGGGCCAGTGTGGCCAGCAGCCTGTGGACATCGGTCTCGAGCTGGTCGCTGGCGGCCTTGCCCATGTTTATCTGGATGGGCGAGATTCTCTACCGCACGCGCCTGGCTGCCGACCTCTTCGAGGGGCTTTCTCCCTGGCTGCGCAGCATTCCGGGCCGCCTGCTCCACATCAACGTGCTGGCCTCGGGCATCTTTGCTGCGGTTATCGGCTCTTCGGCGGCCACCACTGCCACCGTGGGCAAAATTGCTCTGCCCGAGCTCTTGCGACGGGGCTACCCCGAGCGAATGGTGCTGGGCTCGCTGGCTGGCTCGGGTACGCTGGGCCTGCTGATTCCGCCCTCGGTGATGATGATTGTCTACGGGGTGGCCGCCGAGGTCTCGGTGGCCCGGCTCTTCATAGCGGGGTTGCTGCCAGGGCTTTTGGTAATGCTCTTGTTCATGGGTTGGGTAATGCTGGCGGGGCTTCTCAACGCACCAAAGATGCCCCCACCCGACCCGCCCATGCCGCTGGGGCAGCGCCTGCGCGGGCTCTTGAAGATCCTGCCGGTGCTGCTTTTGATGATAGCAGTCATTGGCTCCATTTACGCGGGCGTGGCCACCCCTACCGAGGCGGCCAGCCTGGGGGTTCTGGGAGCCCTGATCATTGCCTTTTGGAGCCGTAGCCTGAGCTGGCAGGGCTTGCTCGAGAGCCTGATGGGGGCGGTGCGCACCAGCAGCATGATCGGCTTCATTCTGGCCGGGGCGGCGGTGCTCTCCATTGCCATGGGCTTTACCGGCATCCCGGCGGCCCTGGCCGCCTGGGTGGGCGAACTGGGGCTTTCCAAGTATGCCCTCCTGGCGGTGCTAATGGCCCTGTTTCTGGTGCTGGGGGCCTTTCTGGACGGCATCTCTATCATCGTGCTTACCACCTCGGTGATTTTGCCCCTGGCCAAGGCTGTGGGCATAGACCTGCTGTGGTTCGGCATTTTTCTGGTGATTGCAGTGGAGCTGGCTCAGATTACCCCGCCGGTGGGCTTCAACCTGTTTGTACTGCAAGGCCTTTCGGGGCGAGACATCTTTACCATTGCCCGCTCGGCCCTGCCCTTTTTGTTCATGCTGCTGCTGGCGGCAGCCCTTATCACGGTGTTTCCGGAGATTGTGACCTGGTTGCCCCGGACCATGACGGGCGGCTGAGGATAGCTGAAGGCCGGTGTGGGACAAGTAGCCAGTCGTCCATAGGCTATAGACCATAGACTATTGACCATTGACTATTTACAAGTGAGGTTCCATGCAGATAGATCTGAACGCCGATGCAGGCGAATCGTTTGGCCACTGGAAGCTGGGGCGGGACGAAGAACTGTTCCCCCTGATTAGCTCGGTGAACGTGGCCTGTGGGTTTCATGCGGGCGACCCCATGACCATCCGGCACACCCTGAAGCTTGCCCAGCAGACCGGGGTGGCCGTGGGGGCGCACCCTGGTTTTCCCGACCTGGTGGGCTTTGGGCGGCGGGAGCTGGCCGCCACCCCTGACGAGGTATACGCCGATGTGCTCTACCAGGTGGGGGCCCTGAGTGCTTTCTTGAAGGTGGCCTGGATAGCCCTGCACCACATCAAGGCCCACGGGGCCCTCTACAACCGGGCTACCAAAGACCCCGAGACCGCTCGGGCCATCGCCCAGGCCGTGAAAGATTATGACCCCCAGCTACCCCTGGTGGTGTTGCCCCATACGCCGCTCGAGGCCGAGGCTCAGAAGCTCGGGCTCCGCACCATTGCAGAGGCTTTTCCCGAGCGGGGGTACAGCCGCGATGGGCGGCTGGCACCCCGAGGCACGGCGGGGGCCTGGATTCATAGCCCAGCCGAGGCGGCACGGCGGGCGGTGCAGATGGTGGTGCGGGGCGAGGTGGAAGCGGTGGACGGGGGGGTGGTGCCGGTACGCACCCAGACCCTGTGCATCCACGGGGATAACCCCAGCGCGGTGGAGATCGCCAGGGCTATTCGGGAGGCCCTGCGGGCCGAGGGCATCACCATCCAGACCTACTGAACCGTTATTCACCCGGCTATCCACAACCTGCCTGCGGCGCCTCTCATGACCCTGACCGGTTTTTATCTACCCTTCTCCGAACAGCTCGACCTCGAGGCAAACGCCAGACTGCGGGGCCTGGTCCAGGCCTTGCTGGCCGACCTGCTGCCAGGGGTGACCGACCTGGTGCCCGGCTACGTGAACCTGTACCTCGAGTACGATGCCGAGCGGGTCTCCAGGGCACAGGTAGAGCGCTGGGTGCAGCAACACCTGAAAGAGTCGCCAGGCCCCCAGCCTGGCAGACAGGTCGAGATTCCCGTGCGCTACGATGGGCCCGACCTGCCCTGGGTAGCGCAGGAGACCGGCCTCTCGGTAGAAGAGGTGGTGCGCCTGCACAGCACCCCGGTTTACCGGGTGTTTGCCACCGGCTTCACGCCGGGGTTCCCCTTTCTGGGGCCGCTAGCAGAGCCGCTTTGCTTGCCCCGTCGCCGCAGCCCACGGGCCCTGGTGCCGGCCCATGCGGTGGCCATTGCCGGCAACCAGACCGGGATTTATCCGCTACCCTCGCCAGGGGGCTGGCATCTGATTGGCACTGCGCTGACTCAGGTTTACAACCCCCAGCGGGAACGTGTGTTTCTGCTGGAAGCGGGCGACCAGGTGCGGTTCGTGCCTGCCCAGGGCTCGACCCCCGAAGTACCCCCCGTGCGGCCCCTGCTGCCCGGCGAACCGCTGCACCCGGTTTTGCGGGTGGAGGAGCCGGGCCTGCTTGACCTGGTGATGGATGGCGGGCGGCAGATGGCGGGGCGCTTTGGGTTGGCGGCCTCGGGGGCCCTGGATGCACGTTCGGCGGGGCTTGCCAACCGGCTGGTGGGGAACCCGGCACAGGCGCCATTGCTCGAGTTCACCCTGCGCGGCCCGGTGCTGAGCGTACTCTCGCCGGTGGTGGTGGCCTTTGCGGGCTACGGGATGCTGCCGCTGATCAACGACGAGCCGGTGATGGGGGCCCAGAGCTTTGCCTTGCGAAAGGGGGATTGGCTCTGCTTCCGGCCCACCGGGGAAGGGGCCCGCGGCTACCTGGCGCTGGCCGGTGGTATCGAGAGCGAGCGTTTCTGGGGCAGTGCCAGTACCGACCTCAAGGGACGGGTGGGGCGGGCCTTGCAGCCGGGGGATGTGCTGGGCGTGGCGGTACCCAGGGGGGCTCGAGCGGGGTTTGCGCTGAGCCAGCCCGCCCTTATGCCTAGGCGGGTTCGCCTGCTGCCGGGGCCGCAGTACACCCCAGAGGCCCTGCAAGCCCTGTGTGCGGCCCCTTACGAGCTGGTATCGGGCGACCGGATGGGCCTTCGCCTGGCGGGGCCGGAGGTGCCTGGCGGCGAGCTGATTAGCGAGGCCACGCCGCTCGGTGCGGTGCAGATTACCACCCAGGGGCAGCCCATTGTGCTGCTCAATGACCGGGGCCGGATTGGCGGCTACGCCAAACCAGCGCGGGTGCACCCTGCCGACCTGCCCTGGCTGGCCCAACTGCGCCCAGGGCAGAAGGTGTGGTTTGCGCGGGCAAAATAGGGGGTGGGCTTCTGGGATTCCTTGCCCATTGATACCAACTTCACCTGGATTTTGAGAGGCCTTCCTGAGACCCCTCATCCGGCTACACCCCGGTAATGTCAGTGGTGTGCTCTTAGCCGTTCGCAAATGGTGTTTGCGGAGTGTCGCCACCCTCTCCCGCCGAGGGGAGAAGGCAAGGGGTTCGGATGGATTGGGTATGAGAAGCCCAGGCTATTTACAGCTTGACTCCGGCTTGCCAAAATACCCTCCAACCGTATCCCCGGTTTGCGAGGTGCAGGATGGAGACCCGCGTAAAGCAATACTTCCGCAGCCAGTTTCACCGCGACTTCCCCCTTTCGCCGGGCCGCTTCGAGAGCGAGCTGGCCAGGCGCATCGGGAGTCCTTCCCGACGAAAACCCATCCTGAATGCCTGGAGAGCCTACCAGGAAGCCACCGGGGGCGACCTGGAGGCGGTGCGAAGTTTTTATGCTACGGTGCTGAGCCACCCTAAGGAGCGGCTCGAGGGTCTGGTGTATGCCATGCATCTGCCTTTTACAGAGTTTTACGTGCGAACCATTCCCTCCCTGCTCCCTTCGGAGGGCCGGGTGCTGGAGGTTGGGGCGTTTACCGGGGCCCTGGTGCATCTGTTGCAGGAAGCCCGCCCGGAACTGAACTGGCATGCCCTGGAAGGGGTGTCGGAGGCAGTTATCTTGGGTCGGGCTCGTACCGGTGAGGCCGTAGAGTGGCACGAGGGGTGGTTTCCTGCCCAGCTAGACCTGCCCCCAATGGATGCTGTGCTGTTGCTATCCAGCCTGCCCGAAGGATACCTGGGCGACCTACCCTCGAGCCTGGAGGAGGCTGCTTTTCTGGAGCACTTTGACCTGCCCCGACGGCTACGCGGCCTGGAGGGCCTGCTCAAGCCGGGGGGGCTGCTGCTTTATGGACATGGCCCTTATTTGGGGAAAAACCACGGCGCCGTGCAGCGTATCCTGCAGAGGCTGGGCTTTGCCCAGGTTGAACTTGTAGGCGAGGGCGATTATTCACTGGTCAGTGCCGTGATGCCGGAGGTTTTACAAGAGGCCTGGCCTGATCCCCCGCAGGTTTCTGCCCCCAATCCGAGCCCGGTAGCCCTCGAGCGTAGCTCAAAGATACCTTCGGAGGCGGAGATCAAGGCGCTGCTCGAGGCCGAGGCTTATGCCGAGGTGCTCGCCCGGCTGCCTCAGGGGGTGCAGGGGGCCCTAGCCTACCTGCGCGGACGGGCTTTGTGGGCATTGTCGCGCTATGCCGAGGCCGACGAGGCGTTGGCGCTGGCTGCCCTTCCAGAGGCCGAAGACCTACGGGTGTTGTGCTGGGTCGAGCAGGGCGATTTCAAGCGGGCTCTGTCCCGGCTGGAGGCACTGGCCAGCCGGGGGCAACGCTACCGACTAGCGCTCGGAAAAACCTATCTGGGGCTGGGACGGCTATCGGAAGCGCTCCGACAGCTAAGCGAGTGTGAACAGCCCGAGGCCCGCGTGTACCTGCAAAACGCTCTCGAGCGCCTCGAGGAACGCATTCTTAGGCTCACTCGAGATGGCGAGTGGAGCGAAGTGAGCCGGCTGGTGGAGTTTGTCGAGGACTTATCGCCCGGCCTCCTCTCGCGCTCTTTGCTGCGGCTTGGTTTGCAGGCAGCGTTGCAGCAGGGCTTGTGGGGTCGGGCAGCCCGTTATGCTCAGCAGTTATACGTTTTGGGTGAGTCTCAAGGGGCCCTGGGATTGGCCCTGGCGGGTTTAAAGGTGCGGGTACCAGAGGCGTTGCATAATGTGCCCCTGCATGATCTCAAAGAGGTAGAACCCTACCTGACCGATGCCGTAGCCCGGGCTGAGGACGCCACCGCTCTGCTGGCCCTGGGTATGCTCCGCCACCGCGAGGGCCGGCACCAGGAGGCGGTGCGCTATCTCGAGCGGGCTGCGCCGGGCCTCAAAGGAGAGGTGGCTGGCACGGCATACAACCTTCTGGCTGCTTCTAAGCGTGCGCTGGGTGCTCCTCTACTGGAAGTATTGGGTGAGCACAAACGAGCCCATGCAAAAAGGGCTTATGCGGCCCCTGAGCTGTACAGGCTGGCCCAGGAGGCCCTCGCTGCTGAGGAGCCCGCACTGGCCCGGGAGTTTTTGGGAGGGGTGCGTGAGGCGGGTCTGCAGCACTTTGCAGACGTGGAGCCTGTACTCAGACTGGTAGAGAAACTGGAGGGGCCCTGGGAGGCTTTTCGCATGCTGGCGCAACAGCTCGAGCGGACTACCGAACCTCCTTTAGAGCACCTCGAGCTGGCCTACCGATTATCCCGTAACTTTTCTCAAAGCGCTGAGGCCGAGACCGTGCGAGGGCGTTACCTGGCTGCGCTGTACGCAGCCGGGCAAACCCTGGGGGCGGAAGGTCTGTTGCTATCGGAGAGGGAGCGGAACCCCGAGGCCCTCGAGGTGCTCTACGACCTGGCCGAGCACTACGAACGCACCGGGGCCTACGAGAGCGCTGCAAAGGTGTGGCGCAAAGCCCTCGAGGTCGCCTACTACTCGGAAAAAGACCTGCAACTCTCACGCGAAATACTCCGCAACCTGATTTTTCTGAATCCCAAAGACCCCGACCTGGAGCTCTACCTCGACGAACTCAAAGCGACCTCCAGGAAGCTCTCAGCGCTCGAGGGTTCGCTGGACACTTTGGCGGACGCAACCTTGGAGGGCCTGATTCGCGAGGGATTGCCGCGCTTTCACAACGAGTACCTGATTGTGGTGGGGGGCCACACCCAGCTCAGAAGCCGCATGGTGCCTCTGCTGGAGGCTCAAGGCCTGAAGCTGGACTGGTTTGACTCCGACAGCTATGCCGTTGGGCGGGAGTTCATGCGCCGGGTACAGAGCCGCTTGCAGCGAGCCCACGGCCTTCTGATCATCAGTAGCTACGTGGGGCACGACCTTTCCGAGCCAGTCCGACTGGAAGCCCAACGCCTGGGGGTGCCGGTCTACATCACGCCGGGCCGGGCTCGCGGCATCAACGGGATTTTGCGGGCCTTGACTGAGTTTGCCCCCCAGGTTTTTAAACAGGCGCTCAAACGGAGTTGAGAAGAGGCGAGTGTTTGCGCGGGGTATACAGGGTGCAAGAAACGAGTCAATCGAATAGCGGGAGCCTTTGACGGTATGCTATGCGCCATGAGCGTTCGCAAAGCCATATGGGGCGATAACCTGGAAGCTATCGAGCAAACCCTTATCGAGGTTGACCCCGATCTCTACGCTTACATCCGCGATTTCGCTTATGAAGAGGTGCTGGCCCGCCCCGGCCTGGACCTCAAGACCCGTGAACTGCTGGCCATTACCAGCCTGATTGCCCTGGGGGCTCCCAAGGAAATCGCCACCCACCTGGAAGGGGCCCTGCGCAACGGCGCCACCGAGCGGGAAGTGCGCGAGACCATCATTCAGTCGGCACTGTTTGTAGGCTTTCCCAATGCCCTGGGGGCCATGAAAACCTTTCATGCCTTGTTGCGCAAGCGCCACGCTGCGGGGGAGTGATGCTGGTTAACGTGCTGGTGCTGCCGCTGGATCGGCCCCAGCACCGTATCTTGCTGGGTTTCAAAAAGGCTGGTTTTGGGGCAGGCAAGTACGGGGGTTTTGGTGGAAAGCTCGAGGCCAACGAGACCCTGGCCATGGCTGCTGTGCGCGAGCTACAGGAAGAGTCGGGCTTGCTGGCCAAACCGCACAACCTCTGGTATGCAGCCCAACTGGAGTTTTTGTTTCCTGCTTGCCCAGATTGGAACCGCATTGTACACGTATTTCGCCTCGAGTTCTGGGAGGGGGAGCCCCAGGAATCCAGCGAAATCCGGCCCCAATGGTTCGGCCTGGACGAACTCCCGCTGCAGCAGATGTGGGCCGATGCCCCCTACTGGCTGCCTCAGGTTTTACAGGGCAGCAAACCACAGATGCGTTTCACTTACCGTCAGGATAGTCAAACCATTGAGCGAGTCGAGGAATACTTTTGAGCTGCGCGAATCCTGGAAGTGCCATATGAGGCCATATGCGGAAGCCGGTGCGTAAAGACGTGTGCGGACGTTCAGCGAGCATTGACTTTTCCGACGGGGGTATGCTAACCTTCGGTGTCCCCCTAAAACCAGCAGGTTTCAGTAGGACATCAGGAGTAGTAAATGAACAAAGGTACTGTTAAGTGGTTCAACGCGGAAAAAGGTTACGGTTTCATTGCCCAGGAAGGTGGCCCTGATGTGTTTGTGCACTTCACTGCCATCCAGGGTCAGGGCTTCAAGAGCCTCAACGAGGGGGATCGCGTAGAGTTCGAGATCGAACCCGGCAAGAATGGCAAGGGCCCCCAGGCCAAAAATGTGAAAGTGGCGTAACTGTTCCGCAAGCCAAGGCCTCCCAACAACTGGGGGGCTTTTTTTATACGGCGTTCAAACAGCGTATTGAAAACCCGGGGATTGTTTTGTCGTATACTGCCCCCATTCAAACCCTAATCAGCAGGAGTATCTATGACTGAAGAGCAGCATCTACGCGAGTACACCAAAGCCTTAAAAGACCGACTGCCACGTCACTTTTTTGAGCCTGTTCCGGCTCGGCTGGCCTATCTGCCGGTATTTCTGGCCCTATTCGGCTTGTGCGTGTGGGGCATTGTGGCAACCCCTAACGTTTTGCTCAAACTGCTGTTGTCGTTGGGCGTGGGATACTCGTTCATTGGCCTGGGGTTTCTGGCGCATGAGATTTTGCATGGCGCTGTGACCAAGAATCCCATTGTGCGCTCAATTACCGGAACCATCGCTTTTTTACCGCTGATGGTGGGGGCCAGGCTTTGGCGCAAGTGGCACAATGTTGAGCATCACGGCCACACCCAACACCCCGAAGACGACCCCGATGCCATGGGGGCCCTCGAGGCGGCCATCCAGAAGCCTTTCGTGAAATGGATGTTCCGTCAGGTGCCTGCGCTTCGCAGCTTTTTCCTGTTTTTCTCCTTTACGTTCTGGTTTACCTTTCATGCCCACATGATGCTCCGGCGCTTTTTGCCCGACTTCAAGCCTGCCGAGCGCCCCATCGTAGTATTTCAAGCGGTTTTACCTGTGCTGGTCTGGCTTGTGGTGCTCTTTATGGTGGGGCCCCTGAATTTCTTGTTTGTGTTTGTTATTCCCTGGCTCCTTGCCAACTTCATCGCCATGAGCTTCATCGCCACCAACCACCTGCTCAACCCCATTACCGAGACCAACGACCCGCTGCTAAACAGCCTGACCGTGCGCAACCCGCGGTGGCTCGAGTGGCTCACCCTAGGCTTTGGCTACCATATTGAACACCATGTATTTCCCGCACTTTCCCCTAAATATGCCCATTTGGTGGCGCAAAAAATCAAGGAACTCTGGCCCGAGCGCTACAACGAGCTGCCCCACTGGAAAGCCCTGTTTTACCTCTGGAAAACCCCCCGCCTCTACCGCGACCACCGCAACCTGATTGAGCCCACCACCGGCCATGTGTTTGGAACCCTAGGCTTTGGGCTGAATGACAGCAAGATCAAGCAACCCAAATACTCGCGTGGGTTGGGCAAAAAAGGACTTGGAGAGTAGTCGCTCGGCCAGTGCGTCGTTCGGAAAGCCATCATGGGAACTGCTCGAAGAGCATGCCCCGGCACTGCCGTGTTCCCCGAAACGCCGGCGGCCTCCCCAGCAAAATACCGCAGTCGAGCCGTCCTGGTGACCTCGAGGCAAGCTGAAGGGGAAGCCATCCGGATCGCCCCGCCCGCCTGTGGAGCTGGTGACCACCTGGATTGCTTTGTCGGCCTGCGGCCCCCATGCATTAAACAGGCCTTTTGCAGTCACGAGAGGGACACCAGCGGGGCGGGTGTAGAAAGAGAAGCACTTTCCTAACCGATTCTGAAGGTTGAATGCTTGGCTTTGTGGTCAGGCTCGACGTGGATAGTGGTATGAACCCCGTCTATCTGCGCTTTCAGGGCATTCTCGAGGCGGTCGCAAATTTGATGGGCCTGCTCCACCGAGGTGCTTCCCGGCACCACCAAATGAAACTCTACAAAGGTGCGAGGCCCTGCCCGGCGGGTTCGAAGGTCGTGAACCTCGAGAACCCTGCCTTCGGAAACCAGACCAACCAGGGCATAGTTGAGAGCGTCGCGTATATCGGCTAGCTCTTGCTCGGGGATGGACTCGTCCATCAGACCACCCACAGAATCCCGCACCAGGCGCCAGCCCACCCACAAGATATTGACGGCTACCGCAATCGCCAGCAACGGGTCGAGCACCCACCAGCCGCTCAGCCAGGCCAGCCCAATCCCCACCAGTACTCCCACCGAAGTCAATACATCGGTCAGAATGTGCTGCCCATCGGCCACCACGGCGGGCGAACGCGCTTTGCGCCCACTTCGGATCAAGAACCAGCCCAAGAGGGCATTGAGCCCTGAAGCCCCCAGCGAAACCAGCATCCCCGTGCCCAGCTCGGCAACGGGTTCCGGCGCGGTCAGTTTGGGCCAGGCTTCGCGCACAATCGCCAGGGCTGCCAGCACAATCAAGACCCCTTCCAGCACTGCCGAAAAGTATTCGGCCTTGGTATGGCCGTAGGGATGATTGCTGTCGGCGGGCCGACGCGAAACCAGCACCGCAATCAGGGCGGCTCCTGCTGCCACAATGTTGACTATAGACTCGAGCGCATCGGAATAAAGTGCTACCGAACCGGTGAGTGCATAGGCCAGCCACTTCAGGCCAAACACCACCCCCGCTACCACGAGGCTCAAAGTGAGAGCACGGATGGGGGTCATCAGGCTCTACCGGAATGTGCTTGGCGGGGGTTGGTTCGACTTGTATGCTTCATGGTTTCAAATAGGCTCGCTTGTAACATGATAGCAATCTGCTCTTAACTGTAAATCGCAAGAGTGAGGCTGAAAGCCCTACAGGAAAAAAGCTCCCCTTGCAGGGAGCCTTTGTACCTAATGGTGCTTAAGACTGCTGAGACGCAGAGGGGCTTATCTTGATGCTGGGCCCCATGGTGGTGGAGAGATAGACCGAGCGCAGGTAGGTGCCCTTGGCGCCATCGGGTTTGGCGCTTTCCACTGCCTTGATAAAGGCTCGCACGTTCTCGGCGATTTTTTCCGGGGCGAAGCTGGCTTTGCCCACCGGGCCGTGTACTACGCCGGTTTTGTCGTTGCGGAACTCGATCCGACCTGCCTTAATCTCCCGCACCATCTCGCCGATGTTGAAGCCCACCGTGCCCGCTTTGGGGTTGGGCAGCATGCCCTTGGGACCCAGGATCCGGCCCAGCTTAGAGCCCACGGCTCCCATCACGTCGGGGGTAGCCACCACCGCATCGAAGTCAGAACGTCCGTCCAGGATTTCCTGGATGATTTCTTCGCCCGCTGCGATGTCGGCCCCCGCGTCGCGGGCTTCGGCAATCTTGTCACCCTTGGCAATGGCCAGCACCCGCACACTGCGGCCCGTCCCGTGGGGCAGGGCCACCGTAGAGCGCACGTTCTGGTCAGACTTCTTGGCGTCAATGCCCAGCTTGACGTGCACCTCGACGGTCTCGTCGAACTTGGCGCTCCTGATCTGGGGAATCAGGGCGGCGGCCTCCTCTACCGAGTACACCTTGTTCAGGTCTACCTTTTCCAACAGGGCGCGATACCGCTTTCCGTGCTTAGGCATGGGGCACCCCCGTTACTTCCACACCCATGGCGCGGGCCGAACCTGCAATCTGGCGGGCCGCAGCTTCCACATCGTTGGCGTTCATATCGGCCATCTTCTGCTTGGCGATCTGAAGGCACTGCTCCCAGGTAAGTTTGCCCACCTTTTCACGCCCGGTCTTTCCGGAACCCTTTTCGATGCCGGCGGCCTTGCGAATCAGGTAAGAGGCCGGAGGGGTTTTGGTGATGAAGGTGAAGGAGCGGTCGGAGTAGATGGTGATTTCAACAGGCACAATAGCGTCGCCCATGTTGGCGCTGGCCGCGTTGAACTGTTTCACGAACTCCATGATGTTGGCCCCGTGTTGACCCAGGGCCGGGCCTACCGGGGGCGCTGGCGTCGCCTTGCCCGCCGGAAGCTGCAGTTTGACCATAGCAGCAACTTTTTTCATTGATATTTCCTCCTTTTTCGCTAATCGGCTCCCACGAACTTCGTGGTGTTATCGCCTTGGCGCTCTTGCGCTTGCTCATAGCTGATAGCAAATAGCCAGAGGCTACGGGGTTTCGCTATCAGCAATCAGCCATTGGCTATTGGCGCTCGCGCTATGCGCGAACTACCTGCGAAAACTCCAGTTCCACCGGGGTTTCACGCCCGAAGATGGATACCAGCACCTTGACCTTTTGGCGCTCGAGGTTGACCTCGCCCACCACGCCGGTAAAGTCGGCGAAGGGGCCGGAGGCCACCCGCACCACGTCGCCTTCCTTGAAGGTGACCTGGGGTTTGGGGGCTTCTTTCTTGCCAGCCAGGCCAGCAATTTCCAGGAGGTGCTGAACCTCGTCGGGGGTCAGGGGCACGGGGTGGGTCGCCGTGCCTACGAAGCCGGTTACACCAGGGGTATTGCGCACCACTTCCCAGGCTTCGTTGACCTCGCCAGGGGTGTCGCCCAGATCCACCAACACATAGATGTAGCCGGGGTAGAGCTTGCGGCGCATCACCTCCTTTTTGCCCCCCTCGCGGTGTTCCACGACCTCCTCGGTGGGGATCAAGACCTGGAAGATCTTATCCTGCATACCGAGGGCCTTCACCCGTTGCTCGAGGTTTTGTTTGACCTTATCCTCGTAGCCAACATAGGTGTGGACGGCGTACCATTCAATGCTCATAGCTCACACCAAAACCTCAGGGCAGGCGCACCGTGATGAAGCGGAAAATGGTGTCAATCAGCCCCAGAACCACCATGGCCACCACCGCAAAGACCAGGATGACCTGCGTAGATTCGATGATCTCCTGCCGGGTTGACCAGGTGACACGGGAAAGCTCGGCGCGGGCCTCGCGGAAGTAGTTGATAATCCGAGCACCGAGGGGACGCTTGGGGGCGGCGTTTTCTTGGGCCATACAATCCGCCTTAGACCTTTACTTCCTTGTGGGGCAGGTGCTTGTTGCACCAGGGGCAAAACTTCTTAAGCTCGAGCTTGGCCGTGGTATTGCGGCGGTTTTTCTCCGTCGCATAGTTGCGGCGCTTGCACTCGGTGCACTCCAGGAGCAACTTGATTCGAACTTCGCTTGCCATGTCATTCCTCTTTCAGCCTTCGGCCCAGCCAGACTTAAAGCCTGGCCGGGCCAGCAAGCCTATAGTGTAGCACGTTACTCGAGAATCTTCGCCACCACACCCGCACCCACGGTGCGACCGCCCTCGCGG
This sequence comes from Meiothermus sp. CFH 77666, assembly GCF_017497985.1. Taxonomy (NCBI): domain Bacteria; kingdom Thermotogati; phylum Deinococcota; class Deinococci; order Thermales; family Thermaceae; genus Meiothermus; species Meiothermus sp. CFH 77666. The sequence goes on along the minus strand of NZ_JAGDFV010000028.1, from coordinate 72 downwards.
ATGGCGAAGCGCAGACCTTCCTCCATGGCAATGGGCTTGATCAGCTCCACCGTGAAGGTGACGTTGTCCCCC
>NZ_JAGDFV010000027.1 GCF_017497985.1 Meiothermus sp. CFH 77666 | reverse complement strand
CGCCATCACCGTACTGAACTTGGCTTTACCGCTTGGTGGGCTTACCTCATCATCGCCCTGAACCTCATCGCTGCTTCCCCAGACCTGTGTATAGCTGACATCGTTTTGTGACTAGCACCAGTGATTAAGTATCTCCACGATAGAAACGTAATGGGTATGGAAAGGGTGATTCACGAGGCCGCGCTGCTGCAAACCCCAGAATTCGCACTTTCGTTGAGCAGCATGATATTTCTATCGCGGGCGCACTTAGTTCGAGGCTTTGGCGATGCGGGCTGCGAGAACTGGACTGGCCTGTGCGGTAAACGGCTTGTAAATCCCCGGAACCCTGAGCCCTGTCCCCTGACCCCCAACCCCTACAGAATCAGCATTGCATCACCCAGGCTATAAAACCGATAACGCTCAGCCACGGCGGTCTGGTAGGCCCGTTGCATGAGTTCATGTCCCATAAAGGCCGAGACCAGCATCAGCAAAGTGGATTTGGGCAGGTGAAAGTTGGTGATGAGCGCATCCACCACGTGGTACTGAAACCCCGGACGGATGAAGAGCTGGGTCTCCCCTGCACCAGCGCGAACCTGGGTACCGTTCCAGGCGGTCTCGAGGGTCCGCACCACGGTTGTTCCTACGGCCACAATACGCCGCCCTTCGGCCTTGGCCTGGTTGATGGCCTGGGCGGTAGGGGGGGGCACCTCGTAGGGCTCGAGGTGCATGTGGTGCCGGTCGGGGTCGCCCTGTACCGGCTTGAAGGTGCCCGGCCCGACGTGGAGGGTCACGTAACAGATGCTGACCCCCAGGCCCCGAATCCTGTCCAGGAGCTCCGGGGTAAAGTGCAGCCCGGCAGTAGGCGCGGCTACTGAGCCGGGGGTTCTGGCATAAACGGTCTGGTAGCGTTCGGGGTCTACCGCGGCCTGGATGTAAGGGGGGAGGGGGGTTTTGCCGATGTTTTCCAGGTGTTCCCACACATTCCCCGTAAAGCGCAGCAGCCGGGTGCCATCTTCTTCCACGGCTTCCACCGTGGCCTGTAGGCCATCGGCAAAGGTCAGCACCGAGCCCACCCTGGCCCGCCGCGCTGGTTTGAGCAGAGCCTCCCACAATCCGCCCGGGCCTGCTTCAGCCGGGATTTCCCGTACCAGCAAAACCTCGAGCAAGGTGCCGTGGGGGTTGGTGGCAAAGGTGCGGGCGGGAATCACCTGGCTCTCGTTCAGCACCAGCACATCGCCTGCCTGGAGGTAGTCGGGTAGGTCACGGAAAATCCGGTGCTCCATCTGGCCGGTGCTGCGGTGGATCACCATCAAGCGCGACGAATCGCGGGGCTCGGCGCCGCTCTGGGCAATGAGTTCGGGGGGTAGGGGGTAGTCGAAGTCCTCGAGGTTCATACAACGTCACTGTCAGCAGGTCGCAGGCCTCCGAGGCAACCGAGCGGAAGTTCACACATTCTCTTGACCACCCGAGCAGTCTCGATGGCTTTGCTACTAGGGCTTACATGCACGGCTGACTGGCGATAGAGCGACGATTGCCGATTTCACTCAGTTCTGGGGATCAGGGTTCGTTCCCGCTCCTTGCTGGGCACAAAGGCGTTCTCGATTTCGGGCAGGTGGATGAAGCGGTCTACGGCGTCAATCAGCTTTTGCGAGGTGGTCTCCTTGAAGGCAATAACCTCGACCCGCAGGCCCCGCTCCATCAGCACCTCCACAATGTCCACAAAATCGCCGTCGCCGCTGCCCAACACCACCACATCCAGGGTGTGCATTAGGCGCACCATGTCGGCGGCAATGCCCATATCCCAGTTGCCCTCGTAGATGGGCTTGCCCTCGTCGGTGGTCTCCTTGAGGGTCAGGTTCATCCGGCGCACCCGGAAGCCGATGGTGGAGAGCTTGTAGATGAAGGGCCAGGCCGAGGTGTCGTGTTCGCGCTCCACCACGTACGCGGTAGCCCGCACCAGCTGGCGGTTGCCAATGGCAAAGCGCATCAGGCTCTCAAAATTGACGTTCTGCCCGTAGTAGTCGCGGGCGGAGTGGTAGAGGTTTTGGGTATCTACAAACAGGCCTACGCGCTGATGGGGGCTCCAGCCAGGGATACGGCCAAAAGGGTCGTTCATGAAAGCTCCTTTTGAAAATCTAATATCTATAAAACTAGTGCTCTGGTAACTATTTCCTAGTCATTCCGAACGCAGCGAAGCGAGGTGAGGAATCTGACGCGGTGCGATTCACTGTGTTCAGTGTACCCATGCAGTACCAGATTCCTCGTTGCACTGCGTGCGCCTCGGAATGACAACAAGAAGTTATAGGCAGATGTTAGATTCATCAGAGGCATCCTCAGTTACCAGACCAGAGGGGTTAAACCCAGTGAATTGTATCAAACCGCCGTGCCGATTGGGGGGTATTTATCAGCTTTAGCGAAGAGCGGCCATTTCCCGGCGGGCCCGCTCCTGGTCAAAGCGGTCAGCGGCGGTTTTGGGGGCTATCGCCAGCGCGGCCTCGTACTGCTTTCGGGCGTCTTCCTTTTTGCCCTGGGCAGCCAGTACCCCGGCCAGCTCGACCTTGTGGATGATGGCCTGGGGCTCGAGCTGAATCGCCTCGTTGAAGAGCGGCATTATCGCATTGCCGTTGGCCCCATAGAGCCAGCCCACGTTTTTGGAAATGAGCGAATGATGCCACAGGGCCAGCGCGACCCGGGCCCCGGCATGGCGGGGGTTCAGGCGGAGGGTTCGATCCAGGTTCTCCTTAATGCCACTGGCCAGCCCTAGGCTTTCCAGAATGCCCCGGTATTGCGAGAGACGGCCCTGGGCGCGAGCCAGTTCAAAATAGGCTTCGGCGTTGTCATTGTCAGCCTGAATGGCGCGGCGGGCGGCGGCTTCGGCCCGGCCATACCAGTCGGCTTTTTCGCTGTCCTTAGCCTGGTAGCCGGCATAGTAGCTGGCCGCTTTGGCGGCCAGGATCAAACCCTCGGCGCTGCCCAGGCGCAAGCCCGCTTCATAGGCTTCTTGAAACTTGCCTTCATCAACCAGTTTTTCAACCGCTGCCACGTTCTGGGACAAACCCAAGGGCAGCAACAGCACCAGCCATAGCACCAAACCCTTCATACTTATTCCTCCCGAAGTTCTATTGCGGCTCGTAGCCGACCCCTATACGGCATGGATTCTACCGGATGTGCATCTGTGGGCAAGAAGTTTGGGCTGGCATGTTACACTACCCCCATGATAGCGTTACGAGCGGTTCCTTTTGCCGTGGGAATCGCCTTATTTGCGTTCACGGCCCTGGCCCAACTGGGGGCGGAAGGCTATTACACTCAGTGCAAAGCCCTGTATGACCGCGGTGTGCTGGACAGCGCTCGAGCCACCTGCCAGCTCGCGCTGGTAGCCGACCCTAACCACCTGCCCAGTATCAAACTGCTGGGGCGAATATATCTGGAAGAAAATAATCCCGGTGCGGCCCAGCCATTCCTCCAGCAAATGATTCAGCTCAGCCCGCAAGACCCCGAGGTGGCCCTGCTGGATGCGCGCTTTCAACTCTTGCAGGGCCGTCCTGCCGATGCGCTGGCCCGATTGCCGCGGGGGTTGAACACCGAGGCAGTGCTGTTGCGGGCCCAGATCAACGAAGCCCTGGGTCGGTACGAGGAGGCCTATGCCACCTTCCGCCGGGTGACGGCTTCGGAGGAAGCCCGACTGGGCGCTGCCCGCCTGGCGGAGCGGCTGGGCCGGCCCCAGGAAGCCCTGGATCTGCTGGGCAGCAGCCCCAGGGAGCAGCTTGCCCGGGCCCGTCTGATGTGGCTATCGGGCGACACCCGTGCGGCGGCAGAGGCCCTCGAGGAAGTACTGCCCCGCCTAGGGCCCCTGGAGGGTGACTACACCCGAACCCTGGGCCTCTTGGCGATGGTTTACTACGGGCTGGGCGAGTTCGACAAGGGCTCGCTGGTCTTGCGGCAGTTGTCCTCGAGGATGAGCCTGCCCAGCAGTCTGTTGGGCAAGGTCTGGCCCTGGTTGGTGGTATTTTTGCTCTATCTGGGGCTGGTGCTCTACGGAGAGAGCCGCATCGAGCCCATGCGCACAGTAGAAATGGGCAATGAGCGGCGCTTTGGCCCTGGCTCCATCCACCTGTGGTTGATTCTGGCGCTTGTGCTGGCAGGGCTGGCTGCGGTAGGCATTGGGCAGCTTCTGTACCAGAACCTGCTGGCCCTGTTCACCCCTTTTCAGGGCCAGGTGGTGCGTCCGGTGTTTTATTTCTTGCTGGGGGCTTTTGCGCTCCTGATTGCTTATCAGAATGTCAGCCGGGAAGGTATGCAAAACGCCCTGGGGCCGCGCTCGAGCTGGGTTGAGGGCACCTGGGCGGGGTTGGTCTTGCTGGCTTTGCTGGCCCTGTATGCTTATATTGCCAAACCCCTGGGACTGAGCGGACTGGGCACCATGTACCCCATCTTTTTCGGCCTGGCTTTGCTAGAGCTGATCATCCGTGGGGTGGGGTATCCGGTTTTCAAGGAACGCTACAAAGAGCTGAGTAACTTCATGATCCCGGTGCTGTTTGCCCTGGCCATACCCGGCCCTACGGTCTTCTTCCTGATGGCCAGCCTTTTCCTGGGCTGGCTTTATATGCGCACCAGGGGGGCCCTGGCCGGCGCCACCGCCTGGGTATTGGCTGGATTGATTCTGGCTTTGATTGCCAACCTGCCCCTGACGCGCACGTTGTTGGGTAGCTAAGGTGAGGCCCAAGGCTGAAAGCGGAAGGCCGAAGGCATTCTGGACTGTATTGTGAGATTGATCAGAGCGATCCATACCCGATAGTCCATGGCCGATGGCCGATGGTCAATGGCCGATAGCTAAGTGCGCCCGCGATAGAAATATCATGCTGCTCAACGGAAGTGCGAATTCTAGGGTTTGCAGCGGCGCAGCCTCGTGAATCACCCTTTCCCTACCCATCTATCGTGGAGATGCTTAATACATCGTCGTAGAGATGTCCGTACACCTCCGGATTTCCGGGAGGGATTGACATAGAGCCCCCTCCCTACCACGTAGGGAGGGTGGGGGAGGGTATTGGGTGAGGCCCTCAACCGCCCGAGTGCGCAAAGTCGCTGCTCAGCAACCCCACCTAACCTCCCCTACCGTGTGGGGGAGGTTCTGCTACGGCTTTTGCAAGAGCGTACTGCATAGTTCGTGCCGCAATGGACACTTTGTACGGGTATTTATACGACTGTGCACTTAATTGACATGCGACCTGCGACCTGCGACATTTTTTTGGATAGACTGCGGGTAGATGCGGGAAATTTTCTTTCTCTCCGATTTTGGCCTGGCCGACCCCTATGCTGCGGTGGTCAAGGCGGTGATACGGCAAACGGCTCCAGGGGTGGTTGTTCATGACCTGGCCCATAACCTGCCCCCCGGCGATCTGAACCGGGCCAGTTACATTTTGTACGAGTCGGTGCCCTATCTGCCCCGGCAGTCTGTGGTGCTGGCGGTGGTGGATCCTGGCGTAGGCTCGAGCCGTAGAGCAGTTTTGGTAGTAGGGGAGCGGCTTTGCTATGTGGCGCCGGACAACGGGCTGCTCACCCTGGCTTACTTGCAAGACCCCCCGCGGAAAGCCTATTTGCTCGAGAACCAGAGCTACCACCTGCCCCGCAAATCGGCCACCTTCCACGGGCGGGATGTGTTTGGGCCGGTAGCGGCCCACCTTTCGGCAGGGGTCGAACCCCCTCGTTTTGGCCCTGAACTGCCCGTGCACGAGCTGGTGCGTTTGCCCATCCACCTGAACTTTGGAACCCACGGCGAGATACTGACTTTTGACCGCTTTGGCAACGCCATCACCACCCTGCTGGCTACCCCAGCCCAGATCCGGGGTAAGACCGTACGCATCCGCTATCATCGCATCCCGACAGCCTCCCATTATGCCGAGGTGCCGGTGGGGAGCGCCCTGGCCTATGTGGGGAGCGCCGGGCTCTTGGAGGTGGCCGTACACCTGGGCAATGCCCAGGAAAACCTCGGCCTCAAGCAGGGCGACCGGGTGGAGCTCTTGGGTTGACCTTTTGGGCTGCAGCTTGTAGATTGGAGAACGGTTTGCCGGAAGCAACCTAAGTACATGGTTGTTTCCTCAAAGGAAGTGACCCGAGATGGCCAAGCACCCAGTACCCAAGAAAAAAGTATCCAAGTCCCGCCGGGACATCCGCCGGGCTGTGGTATCCACCCTGACGGCCCCCACCCTCATCAAGTGCGCCAACTGCGGAGCCCTGGTTACCCCTCATACCGTTTGCGATAGCTGTGGCTACTACGGCGGTAAAAAGGTTCTGGAAATCCGCGCATAGCACGCAAAAACCTCTGACAACCCAGATGGATCTAGCCGTCTGGGTTTTTTTACGGCGCTCTTCACAGACGTGGCTGCCCACGAAAACGAGAATATCTCTGGGCCCAGACCTATGTTCTGTCCAGGACAAAATTTTTGGAGGTCGGATGGCTCGAAATACGTGAAGAGCGCCCTACGCCTTCCGGGCTGAATGCCCGACAATGCTTCACAAGCGCCTACCCCGCCCATCATCTGGACTTGGTGCAAGTTTCATCCCGGCGCGAAAGTGGGCGGGGGTGTTATCTTTGTTGGAGTGCCCAGTAGCTTATGGGCAGTGTTAGGAGGTAACGTTGAACGTCGGTATCCTTGCCCTTGGCACTTATGCCCCCGAGCGGGTCATGACCAACCATGACTTTGAAAAGATTCTGGATACCTCCGATGAGTGGATTGTCAGCCGTACCGGTATCCGTGAACGGCGGCTGGCTGCCGAGGGGGAGTTCACCTCCAACCTGGCGTTTCGGGCGGTCGAAGATCTGATTCGCCGCCACGGGCGGGGTGCGCTCGAGGGGGTAGACCTGGTGATTGTGGCCACCAATACCCCCGATGCCCTGTTCCCGGCCACGGCGGCCCTGGTACAGAACCACTTTGGCTTGAATGCGGGCGCCTACGACCTCCTGGCGGGATGCCCCGGCTGGGGCTACGCTATTGCCCAGGCCCACGCCATGGTGCAGAGTGGTCTGGCCCGCAAGGTGCTCACCATCGGCGCCGAGACCCTCTCCAAAATTCTCGACTACACCGACCGCTCGACGGCGGTGCTGTTTGGGGATGGAGCCGGAGCGGCGGTGATTGGCCCGGTGCCGGAGGGTTATGGTTTCAAGTCGTTTGTGCTGGGGGCCGACGGCTCCGGTGGCAAGGAGCTCATGCTGCGCTGCATTGCCGACAAACTGCCCGATGGCAGCCCTATGGGGCAGTATGCCTACATGAACGGGCGTGAGGTCTTCAAATTTGCGGTGCGGGTCATGAATACCGCAACCCTCGAGGCCATCGAAAAGGCCGGCCTCCAGCCCCAGGACATCAAGTACCTGATTCCCCACCAGGCCAACGCCCGCATCATCGAGGCTGCCCGCGAACGCCTGCAACTACCCCCCGAGCAGGTCTGGGTGAATGTTGACCGCTACGGCAACACCTCTACGGCCTCCATGCCCATCGCCTTGCAAGAAGCCCTGGACGCCGGCAAAATCCACAACGGCGACCACATCCTGTTCGTGACCTTTGGGGCGGGCCTGACCTGGGCGGCCAGCGTGCTGACCTGGTGGCAGCCGGATTGAGGCGGAATGCTGAAAGCCCCCAACAGAGTTGGCGGTGCAGCGTCGCCGCTTTTGAGATGGAGGTGAGGAATGATTGCAGCGTTGTTCCCCGGTCAGGGGTCGCAGGAAATCGGCATGGGCAAGGCTTTATACGAGGGCTCGAGGGCGGCCCGTGAGGCCCTGGATCGGGCCGAGGCCACCCTGCCCGGATTGCTCCGGCTGATGTGGGAGGGGCCCGAAGAAGAGCTTAGGCTCACCGCCAACCAACAACCGGCACTGCTGGCTGTGGGTTATGCGGCTTTTCAAGCCTATCTGGAAGCGGGCGGAACCCTCCCCGACTTTGCCGCGGGCCACAGCTTAGGCGAGTGGACCGCCCATGTGGCCGCCGGAACCCTGAGCCTGGAAGATGGGTTGCGCCTGGTGCGCAAGCGGGGCGAGTACATGCAGGAGGCCGTGCCGGTGGGGGTGGGGGCCATGGCGGCGGTGCTCAAGGTGCCGGCCCAGACCCTTCAGGAACTGACCGCAGGTATTGCCGGGGTGGAGGTTGCCAACTACAACTCGCCTGAGCAAACCGTTATCTCCGGAACCGCCGAGGGGGTGGCCCGGGCCACCGAGGTGCTGAAGGGTCACCGGGCCCGGGTAGTTGCCCTGCCCGTTTCAGCGCCCTTTCACTCCTCGTTGATGCGGCCTGCGCGGGAGCGTCTGCACGCCGATTTGTTCCAGGTGGAGCTGCATCCGCCCCGCTTTCCGGTTTATTCCAATGTACTGGCCCAGCCCGAGACCCGCCCCGCCCTGATTCGGGAACTGCTCCTGGAGCAGATTACCCATGCAGTGCGCTGGGTGGAAATTTTGCAGCATTTGAAGGAGCAGGGGGTCAAGACCTACCTCGAGTTCGGCTCCGGCAAGGTCTTGACCGGCCTGGTGGCACGGACGCTGGAAGGGGTCGAAGCCCGCAGCCTCACCAACCCGGCGGAGATTGCCGAGTACCTGGCCGTGGTCGGGTAGGCCCCTGGCATGCAGCAGACACTTTTTTTGGATTGCCTGACTTGAGACATGAGACCTGCGACATGTGCCTACAAATGACAGCCAGAGCTGGTGTTTGTTGGGCCAAAGAGGATTGGAGGAACGATGCGAAAAGCGCTGGTAACGGGTTCTTCGAGAGGAATCGGTAAGGCCATCGCACTGGAACTGGCCCGCCGGGGTTATGCGCTGGCCGTACACTATGCGGGCAACCAGGCGGCTGCCGAGGCTACGGCTGCCGAAGCCCGGGAGCTTGGTGCAAGCCAGGTGGTGGTTCTGGGGGCCGACCTGAGCAGCCCGCAGGCCGCTCAGAAACTCGTGGCGGATGCCAATGCGGCCCTGGGGGGCCTCGAGGTTCTGGTCAACAACGCCGGCATCACCCGCGACACCCTGCTAATTCGCATGAAAGACGAAGACTGGGACACGGTAATTGCCACCAACCTGAGCGCCATCTTCCACACCACCCGCGAGGCCATCAAACTCATGATGCGGGCCAGGTGGGGCCGGGTGATCAACATCAGCAGCGTGGTGGGCATTCTGGGCAACCCTGGTCAGGCCAACTATGTGGCGGCCAAGGCCGGCATGATTGGCTTTACCAGGTCGGTGGCCAAAGAGTACGCCACCCGCGGCATCACCGTTAACGCGGTGGCGCCAGGGTTCATTGAGTCGGACATGACCGCCAGCCTGCCCGAGAACGTGGTGGCTGAATACCTGAAACAGATTCCCGCCGGACGCCTGGGCCGGCCCGAGGAGGTGGCCAAGGCAGTGGCTTTCCTGGCCTCGGACGACGCAGCTTACATTAATGGGCAGACTCTTTGCGTAGACGGGGGCATGACCCCACACTAAACCTCGAGCCCAACGGCACAAAGCCCCGACGCTGGTTTTGATGTGGTAGAATCCCGCACGGTAGTACCCACCCTGACCGATGGAGGTTGAAGCATGGCTATCCTGGACGATGTAAAAGAAGTAATCGTAGACAAACTCGGCGTAGATGCAGACAAAGTAGTTCCCGAAGCCCGCTTTATCGAAGACCTGGGCGCGGACAGCCTCGATACGGTTGAACTCATCATGGGCCTGGAGGACAAGTTCGGCCTGGAAATCTCCGATGAGGACGCAGAAAAGATTCGCACCGTGCAGGATGCGATTAACTTCATTCAGAGCAAGCAAGCCTAAAAATTTTTGAGGCCGTCTTTAGTCCGGGAGCGCAGGCTCCCGGCTTTGCTGGATATGGTAGACACCAAGCGCCTCGGGGTGCTATCTTGAGGCGTCTGGGAGTTTTCTGAGGTGGCCCATGTTGTTTTGCCCGCAGCCCTGGCTACGAAAAGGCTCATTTCGTGGCAGAAGGAGCGGGCAGATGAATGTTGGGTAGTTCAGCGCCTTGGTCCTGGGCCGGGTTAGCACTGTAGCAGGGTTGCCCGTGATAAGGAGCAGTATGCAAAAAGGCAAAGTGAAGTGGTTCAATGCGGAAAAGGGCTATGGCTTTATTCAGCGTGAAGAAGGAGAGCCGGACGTATTTGTTCACTACAGTGCTATCCAGTCCCGTGGCTTCCGCACCCTGAACGAAGGCGATGTGGTGACCTTCGAGATTGAGCCGGGCAAGAATGGTAAAGGTCCCCAGGCCGCTAATGTAAGTGTGGTGGAAGCGGCCAAGCGTTTTTAGTCCAGTTTTTGGAGCTTTTTGCACCCTCGGGCAACCGAGGGTTTTTATTGCGGGATAGTCTCGTGAAATGGAGCAGTCTTCGTCCTGGACAAAACACTGCCCGCCTGAACGGGCGGTCACGGCCACGACAAGGACTGGTGTCACCGAAGCCCTCGCGTATGCAAAGAATTTCATCCCGCCTTCAGGCTTTTATCGTTTTCCCCTTTCCTTGCGGGAGAGGGTGGCGACAGCGCCGGCTGGTTTGGTGCTCCTTTTGCCCAATAAAACAATTCTGGCGGTCACCGCTGTCGCCGGGTGAGGGGTTGAAACGACGATCCTCAGGCAAATGATAAGAGCCTGATCCCGCCTTGAAAAACTAGCATTTTTGCGTCCAAGATGCAGTTATTATGTGACGATAGACACAAGCGCTGGGTTGCAAATTACACCCAAATCAAATGTGGGCAGATACAATCAGGGCAGATCATGAAAGTCTCTGTGCAACTCGACTTCCTGCCCGTCAACGCCGATTCGGCTTCTGTTGTGCATAATCTGTACTTGAATTGTCCCACCTACATTGCCCTGATTGGGGGTGACACGCCCACCCTCAACGATATTCGGCGCGAGCTCGAGACCCTGCGCCACGATACCCGGCGGCAGGCCGTGTTGTTGCAGCGTGAAGACCGAGTGGTGGGTTTTCTGGACTATAAGGTGGCCTACCCCGATCTGCACTCGGCTACCATCAGCCTGTTGCTGATAGACGAAAGCCTGCAAGGGCGGGGCCTGGGCAAGGCGGCTGTAGAGCGGCTCGAGACCCTGCTTCGTGGCCGGATGGATCGGCTCTATGCGGTGGTGTATGGCAATAACGAACAGGCCAAACGTTTCTGGGAGCGGGTCGGCTTTGAGCACCTGCGCGATAGCGGTCCCACCCTGAGCTGGTATCTGAAGCCCTTGAAGTAGCCATAACAAGTCTCAGGTTTCATTTCATGGCCTGAACCAGGGCTTTCGACTTTTGGCATATACCAAACTAACCTGAACCCCCTTTTGTTCTCCCCTTGCGGGAGAAGGTGACGGCACCCCGTCAGCGACATGTAGAAAAAATGTCAGAGACGTCAAAAGCTGCGCATGGGGTGTCGCCGGACAAGGGGTATTAGGAATGCCACTCAAAAAACTATCCGGGTATATTTCGCTACTATAGCCATCGGCCCGCTGGAGAAACGGCCTGGGTGTTGGAATTGTGCTGGCCGATTTCCGTAATATGGCTTATGGATCTTGGAATCGCGGGCAAACTGGCGCTGGTGACGGGGGCTTCGCAGGGGATTGGGCGGGCCATTGCCACTACCTTGGCGAAGGAAGGTGTAAAAGTGGTGGTTGCTGCACGCAACATGGAAAGACTGCAAGAGCTGGTGCGCGAAATCGAGCGGGATGGTGGAGAAGCCCATGCGATTTCCGCCGATATTGCCAGACCGGATGAACTGGAGCGACTGGTGGCTAAGGCCCAGAGTCTGGGAACTGTTGAACTCTTTCTCGGCAACACGGGCGGCCCTAAGCCCGGTGCAGCCCAGCATTTGAAAGCCCAGGACTTTCAGGTTGCTGCCGAGCAGTTGTTGTACCCGATGGTGAATCTGGTGAATGCCTTGCTACCGGGGATGCAGTCGCGGCACTTCGGACGAATCCTCTTTATTACCTCTCTGGCCGTTAAAGAACCCATCGAGAACCTGGCCCTTTCCAACACCCTTCGCGCTGCGCTGACCGGCTATGCCAAAACCCTCGCCAGGGAAGTAGCAGCAGCAGGCATTACGGTCAACACCCTGGGGCCAGGCTATACCCTTACCGAGCGGGTCGAAGAGGTATTTGCTTTCCGTGCCCAGAACCAGGGCATCAGCCTGGAAGCAGCCTATGCCCAGCAGACCACACAAATTCCGGCAGGCCGCATGGCCTCGCCGCAGGAGATAGCCGATGTGGCGGCTTTTTTGTTATCGGCCAGGGCCAGCTATCTGACCGGTCAGGCCATCATGGTAGAGGGCGGGGCCATTCGCGGGCTGTTGTGATGGAACAGGCTTCTTGTACAAGTTGCGGGTGTTTGTAGCAAGACAGGAAGCACTTCATTGTTGTTTGGGGCTCGAGTTTTCCCCCAGGTAGCGAAATCGCGGTACGGGTTTGCCGTCTACTTCCACATCTTCTAAAAACATGGCCAGGGGACGTATCCACAGGGTTTCGGGCTCGACGCCATAACGGGTTTCGTAGACCACATACCACTCCTCGGTTTCGGAATGCCGGGCCAGGCCGTGCACCCAGTAGTGCTTGCCCTTGTAGTGCTGGTACAGGCCTGGTTTGAGCTGCATCGTTACCTCATCGTACTTGTAATGCTTCACCAAAGCGAGACCACCTAGTGGTCTGGCAACAAAGATTTCGATACACGCGAATGTCCCCTCGATGTGACGTACAAAGTAAACTTTGGCAATGACCGGGCTTCAAAACAATCTGTAAAACAAGTTACCAGAGCACCGGTCTTTTGCGATCCAGGCTCAATACAAGTGGCGGCAACGCTTCCTGGAAGGTGGTAAAGCCGCCTTGAATGGACGCAGGGCCGAGACCCAGGGTGCCTTGGAGCAAGAGTACCGCCAGCTCAGCCCTGACTGAAGCAGTTAGGTAGATGAACACCGTCGCCAATAGTTTACAAGTTTTATCAATTATGCTAGCCTACCTTCCATCCCGGCTTTAAGTCGGGATGGGTGCGGCAGCACCCTCGGGTCTTATCCAGAGCAGCGGAGGGAACGGCCCTGCGAAGCTGCGGCAACCCGTAGGGGCTTTCAGCCAGCAATCTGAAGCGTTTCTGCGTAGGTGCCAATTCCGGCCCGGACACCGTCCGGGGAAGATAAGGAGGTTTTTGTGCTGGAAGCTATGTCCAAGTCTCAGATCATGCGTGTGCTTTCGTGTTCCGGGCGCTGTTGTCCTAGCCTCGTCGCTGGCCGTCGGCACTTGGAATCGTCTGCTATGGGAGCACACCATGAACTTGTTGAACCACGAACCCGTTCATAACTTGGGAAAACACCCTTCATCCCTCGAGGCTTTTTCAGCCGCGCAGCGCATCCATGGCGAGGTGCGGCGCTCCGGCATGAGCTACCGCGTGCAGCTTGCTTGGGATGGCAAGCGGCTCGTGGGGCGGCTGGGTGGGGCGATCTTCGGCGAGAACGTGTACCTCGAGGCCCATCAGGGCCAGCTTCTGGGCTCGGTGGCCAGCAGCGGGCGGGCCTTTGCCCTGCATGCTCAGCACGGGGGGAAGCGCCTCCAGCTTCGCCTGGTGGGGGCCGAGCACGGCTCGAGCGCGCAGTTGGAGTTTTCAGAGGATTCAGCCTCGGGCTGGGCCTACCTCGAGGGCGTGGCGCAGCCGGTGGAGGTGAAGTTCGGCCCCACCCGGCTCGACGCCCGCACCGGCTCTGAACAGGAAGTGACGCTGCACCACCCCGGCTTCGCGGCCTGGGTGCTGGCGGCTGTGGCGCTGGTAGCGGACGTGGCGGCCCGCAATGCCTGGCGGGTGCTGCTGGACAGCTACGCGGGTTGGGCCGAAGCATGAGCGGGGTGGTGGTCTGGTTTACCGGGCTTTCCGGCGCAGGCAAGACCACGCTGGCAAAAGCCCTCGAGGTTCACCTCTACGAAGCGGGCCAGAAGGTCGAGCACCTCGATGGCGACGTGGTGCGCGAGCACCTGTCGAAGGGGCTTGGCTTCAGCCGAGAGGACCGCGACACCAACATAAGGCGCATCGGCTTCGTGGCCAACCTGCTAGCCAAGCACGGCGTGATCGTGCTGGTGAGCGCGATCAGCCCCTACCGGGCTACCCGCGAGGAGGTGCTTTCCCAGGCTCCGAGGAAGCTCGAGGTTTTCGTGGACGCGCCGCTGGAGGTGCTGGTTCAGCGCGACGTGAAGGGGCTTTATGCCAGGGCGCTCAGGGGAGAGATCGCCAATTTCACCGGGGTTTCCGATCCCTATGAACCGCCCTTGAACCCCGATCTGCACCTGCGGACTGATCAGCTAAGCCTCCAGGAGAGCCTCGACCGCTTGCTGGGCGCGCTCGAGCGCCTGGGTGTGGAAGTGCGGGTGCGGGCGTGAAGGCATCGAAGGCTTCAACCCCCGATACCTGGGACGCGGGGACCGATCCCATGCTCGTCATTCGATGGGCACTGGAGAATTACCCCGATCTGCTCATGCCCAGCGGGTTCAACCTCAATGGCGTCGTGCTCATCGACCTGGCCGCCAAAGCGGGATACACGGGCGAGGTGGTGTTCGTGGACACCGGTTACCACTTCCCCCAGACGCTGCAAACCCGCGATCGCCTCAAGGAGCGCTACCCACAGCTGCGCTTCGTCACCCTCAGTGCCGGCCTGGAAGAGGAACCCTGGGGGGAAGAGCGCTACCGCAGCGACCCGGATGGTTGTTGCGCGGTGCGCAAGGTCGCTCCCTTGCGGGACTACCTGGCCCTCAAGCGGCCCAGCGCCCTGCTCAATGCCAGGAGCCGCGATCAGGCCTCGACCCGGGCCTTCCTCGGTTTCCTCGAGGAGGGTGAACGCCTGCGCATCAACCCGCTGGCCTACTGGACGCGGGAGCAGCTAGAGGCCTATGCTCGCGAGCACGACTTGCCGGTCAACCCCCTGTACGCCTCGGGCTTCCTGAGCATCGGCTGCTGGCCCTGCACGCGAGCGGTGCGCCCTGGTGAGGACGCGCGGGCGGGCCGCTGGGAGGGCAAGGGCAAGACCGAGTGCGGGCTGTGGATGGGGGAGAAGGCCCTTTAAGCGCAAAGCCAGAGGAAGTAAGGCTCGACGATATGGAAAAGTTGACAAACCTTGTCCACAAAAACCGACCGGAGGTTCGGCCATGAGCCAGTGGAGCCAGGGGCGCATCGCCCCGCACGGCGGAACGCTAGTCAACCGCTTGTTGCAGGCCGATCCTCGCGAATACGCCCATTTCCCCGCCCTCGAGCTCTCCGAGCGCAGCTACGCCGACCTCGAGCTCATCGCCACCGGTGTGTACTCGCCGCTGGAGGGTTTTTTGGGCGAGGCCGACTACAAGAGCGTGGTCGAGCACATGCGCCTCGCCAGCGGCCTGCCCTGGAGCATCCCCATCACCCTAAGCGTGGCGGAGGCCGAGGCCCCGCGTTACCGCAGCACGGTGCGCCTGACCCGAAAGGGTGAGACGGTGGGGCTCTTGGAGGTCGCGGAGCAGTACCGGCCCGACAAGCAAAAGGAAGCCCTCGAGGTCTACCGCACCACCGACCCCGCCCACCCCGGGGTGGCCGCCATCCTGAGCCAGGGCGAGGTCAACCTGGCCGGGCGGGTGAGCCTATTCCGGCTGGATCGGGGGGAGTTTCCCGAGCACCACTACACCCCCCTCGAGACCCGCCGCATCTTCCAGGAGCGTGGCTGGAAGACGGTGGTGGCCTTTCAGACCCGCAACCCCATCCACCGCGCCCACGAGTACCTGCACAAGGTGGCCCTCGAGCACATCGACGGCCTCTTCCTGAACCCCCTGGTGGGTGCTACCAAGGCCGACGACGTGCCTGCGCAGGTGCGGATGGAGGCCTACCGGGTGCTGCTCGCGCGCTACTACCCGAAGGAGCGGGTGCTCCTGGGGGTCTACCCGGCGGCCATGCGCTACGCCGGGCCGCGCGAGGCCATCCTGCACGCCATCAGCCGCAAGAACTACGGCTGCACCCACTTCATCGTCGGGCGCGACCACGCCGGGGTGGGCAGCTACTACGGAACTTACGACGCGCAGGAGATCTTCGGGGCCTTTGCTCCCGGGGAAATCGGCATCCACATCCTCAAGTTCGAGCACACCTTCTACTGCAAGACCTGCGGCTCCATCGTCTCCGCGCGCACCTGCCCGCACGACGGGGCTCATCACCTCATCCTCTCGGGAACCCGCGTGCGCGAACTCTTGCGCTCGGGGGCCTCGCTGCCGCCGGAGTTCACCCGCCCCGAGGTGGCCGAGGTGTTGCGCGCGGCGTACCGGGATGAAGCCGTGAGGAGTGCTTAAGATGCTCGAGATTCTCGCAGGTTTCATGATCGCCCTGAGCATCGGCCTCTCGGGGGTGGGGGGCGGAACCATCACCGCTCCCGTGCTGATCCTCTTTCTGGGCGTACCCGCCGAAGTCGCGGTGGGCACGGCGCTGCTGTTCTCGGTTTTCGCCAAGATCCCCGCAGGGCTGGTTTACTTCGCGCGGAAGCAGGTCAATCTGCGGGCGCTGGCCTGGATGCTGGCCGGGGGAGTGCCTGCCGTGGCGGCGGGGAGCCTCCTGTTGGGCTCGCTCAAGAGCCACAAGGATGCCGTTCTGGTGGTCATCGGGCTGACCATCATTACCGTGGCCCTGATCAACCTCACGCTTACGCTCAGGAAGATCCGCCCGCGAAGCCTCCACCCCGCCTGGATCGTCCTGGTCGCGGCGTTTATCGGCCTCGAGGTGGGCTTTTCCTCGGCGGGCGCGGGTGCTTTGGGAACCCTGCTGCTCATGAGCGGAACCCGCTTGTTGCCTAAGGAAGTGGTGGGAACCGACATCTGGTTCGGCCTGATCCTCTCGGCCATCGGCGGCGGGCTTCACGCCGCGCTGGGCCAGGCCGACTTTCCCCTGCTGCTCAAAATAGCCGCGGGCGGACTGCTGGGATCGCTGGCCGGAGTCTGGCTGGCCCAGCGGATCGCCCAGCGCCCCTTCCGGCTGGGGCTTTTGCTCTGGCTGATGTTTATCGGCTCGCATCTGGTGCTTCGGAGCGTGCCGAGTCTGGCTCGGTGAACCATGGCTCTACCTCATGCTCATGCTTATTATCCCGTGATGCTGGACCTAACCGGCAGGGAGGTGCTGTTCGTGGGAGGGGGCTGGGAGACGGAGGCCAAGGTGCGGGGTCTGCTGGAGGTGGGGGCCAAGGTGACCCTGCTCTCCCCCCATGCGCACCCCGGCCTCGAGCCCCTCCTCCACGAAGGCCGTCTCCGCTGGCTGCGGCGGGGGTATCAGCGGGGAGACCTGGCGGGTTTCTCGCTGTGCTTCGCCCATCCCCGCGAGCGTTCCCTCCACGCGCTCATCGCCCAGGAAGCCCGCGAGCGGGGGGTGTGGCTCAACGCGGTCGATGACCCCGCGCACTGCGACTTCATCCTGCCGGCGGTGCACCGGCAGGGCGAGTTGGTGATCGCGGTCTCCACCAGCGGAGCCGCCCCCGCTTTAGGGGTGAGGATCAAGCAGGGCTTGGCCCAGGCGTACGGTCCGGAGTACGCCCTCTACCTCCAACTGCTGCGCTCGCTTCGACCGCTGGTGCTGCAAAGCTATCCCCACGACTTCGAGGCCCGGAAGGCCGCCTGGTATCGCATGATCGACAGCCCCGCGCTGGAACGGCTGGCCCTGGGGGAAGTGGAAGAGGCGCGGGAGATCCTGCTGGCGGCTTTGTACCACCAGCACAACGCATCGGCATCAACATCAGCACCAGCATTGGCATCGGCATCGGCGTTGGCCTCGGAGACCCCCGAGTTGGCCTTAGCGTTGGAGGTGCCCTCGTGAGCCTGAACCGTGTGAGCTTCCTGGGCTTCCTGAGCCGCCTGAACCACGTCAGGGACGTCAAGCACGTCAACTACGTGAAGCCCAACCCCAACCCCAACCCCAGGGATGAGGGGAATTGGGTGAAGGACCGCGGTGCGGGGAAGGACAGCGGTAGGGGTGGGGGTAGAGGTAGAGGCAAGGTCTACCTGGTGGGGGCAGGACCGGGCGACCCCGAGTTGCTGACGCTCAAGGCCCTGCGGGTGTTGCAAGAAGCCGAGGTGGTGCTCTACGACCGCCTGGTCAGCCCCGCGGTATTGGAACGGGTCAACCCTCTGGCCCAGCTCCTCTACGTGGGCAAGGAAGCGGGCGAGCAGGATTCAGTGCAGCAGGCCATCTTCCAGCAACTGCTCCACCACGCCCGCTCCGGGCGCAAGGTGGTGCGGCTCAAAGGGGGGGACCCCATGGTCTATGGCCGGGGGGGGGAGGAGTGGGCGTTTTTGGCCGCCGAGGGCCTCGAGGTGGAGCTGGTGCCCGGCCTCAGTTCCGCCCTGGCCGTGCCCGGCTTGGCCGGCATCCCCCTGACGTTGCGGGGGGTGGCGGGGGGCTTCGCGGTGCTGACGGGTCAGGCTCAGGGGGGAGGGCTGCCCGACTTCACCCCCTACGCTCAGGTGGACACCCTGGTGGTGCTGATGGGGGTCAAGCAGCGCGTGCGCATCGCTGGGGAGTTGCTGCGGCTCGGACGCCGGGCCGATGAGCCGGTGGCCTTCATCGAAAAGGGCTCCACCCCCCAGGAGCGGGTGGTGATCGCCACGCTGGGGCAGGTGGCCCAAGGAGAGGTCGAGGTTCGATCCCCCGCCGTGTGGGTCATCGGGCAGGTCGTGCGCCTGAGGGAGCAGTTGAGGGCAATTGAACAGACCGCTGAACGGGTCGTTTCTGGAGCCTTGGGCTAGGCAGAAAAACGCACAAAGGAATCGCCATGTCAGAAGCAAAGCTGTCCAAAGTTGAGTACGTGAAAATCGCCAGCAACCGCCTGCGCGGGCCGGTAGACGCCGAACTGCACAACGGCACTGATCACTTCAGCGAAGAGGGCTACCAGATCCTCAAGTTTCACGGCATCTACCAGCAGGACGACCGCGACGTGCGTAAGGCCCGCAAGGCCCAGGGCTTGGGACCGGACTACTCCTTCATGATCCGGGTGGCGATTCCCGGCGGGGTGCTCACCCCCGAGCAATACCTTGCCCTCGACCGGCTGGCCGACGAGCTAGGCAACGCGACGCTGCGCATCACCACCCGCCAGGCTATCCAGTACCACGGGGTTCGCAAGGGCGGCCTCAAACCCCTGATGCAGGTGTTGAACCGCAACCTCCTGACCACGCTCTCGGCCTGCGGGGACGTGGTACGCAACATCGTGGCTTGCCCGGCGCCTTTTGCCGACCGCCAGCGCTCCGAGTTGATGCGCTACGCCAAAGAGCTCTCCGACCGGCTCAAGCCCAGGACCCGCGCCTA
Organism: Meiothermus sp. CFH 77666; assembly: GCF_017497985.1. NCBI lineage: Bacteria > Thermotogati > Deinococcota > Deinococci > Thermales > Thermaceae > Meiothermus > Meiothermus sp. CFH 77666. The sequence continues at coordinate 18,708 of NZ_JAGDFV010000027.1, read as the reverse complement.
CTACGAGATCTGGCTGGACGGGGAGCGAGCGGCGAGCCTGGAGGAAAGCGAGCCGCTGTACGGTGATACCTACCTGCCGCGCAAGTTCAAGATTGGCTTCGCCTTCCCCGGCGACAACTGCGTGGACGTCTATACCCAAGACATCGGGATCGTCCCGGTGGTGGGGGAGAGGGGGCTCGAGGGCTTCACCCTGCTGGTGGGCGGCGGGTTGGGCCAGAGCCACGGGGCTAAGGACACCCATCCGGTGCTGGCCAAACCCCTCACCACCGTTGGGCCCGAGCAGTTCTTCGAGGTCGTCGAGGCCATCGTCAAGGTGCAGCGCGACCACGGGCGACGCGACGACCGCAAGTTCAGCCGTATGAAGTACTTGGTCGAGGCCTGGGGCATTGAACGCTTCAAGGCCGAGGTCGAGCGCTACGTGGGTTACGCCCTGCCCGAAGCCCGCCCGCTCGAGTGGCTCTCGGGCGACGATCACCTGGGCTGGCATGAGCAGGGCGACGGCAAGCTATTCTTCGGACTCTTCGTGGAGAACGGGCGGGTCAAGGAAAACCTGCGCGCGGCGATTCGCGAGGTGGTGCAGCGCTTCGCTCCTGAGGTGCGCCTCACTGCCCAGCAGAACATCCTCTTCGTCGGCGTTGACCCCTCTGACCAGGCCGCTATCGAAGCCATCTTCCGCAACCATGGCGTCGCCCTTCCCGGCACCCTCCCGCTCGCCGTACAGAACGCCATGGCCTGCCCGGCACTGCCTACCTGCGGCTTGGCCATCACCGAGAGTGAGCGGGTGATGCCCGAGGTGATCCGCGAGTTCGACGCGCTGCTGGGGAGGCTCGAGCTGCACGACGGCCCCATCCCCCACGTCCGCATGACCGGCTGCCCCAACGGCTGTGCCCGGCCCTATAGCGCCGAGGTGGGGCTGGTGGGCCGCAGCCTGGGCTCCTACACCATCTACCTGGGCGGGAGCCCTTTGGGAACCCGGCTGGGGCAAGTCTACCTCGACAACGTCAAGCGGGAGGAAATTGTCAACAGGCTCGAGCCCCTCCTGGCCGCCTACAAGCATGAGCGACTCGAGGGCGAAGCCTTCGGGGACTACTGCGACCGCGTGGGCGTGGGGACGCTCAGGGAGCGCTTTGGCGACCTGGCCTCGGTTTAGGGGATCCTACCCCGCTTCACCCACCACCCCCACCGCCGCGGCCCAGGCTTTTATTCTCTGCATGAAGACGACCATACAGATCCCCAGCCCGATTCCCTACCTGATGGAAGTACCCGATCTGCGAGGCCACAACACCACCTACGATTGGCGCCCGTTATTCCTGCAGGTGCTGATGGGGTTGGGGAGTGGGCGCACCAACGTGCTGGCGATTGCCCGGTGGGTGCAGGATCGGCGGGATTGGCTGCTCAGGCGGGCCAGCGGTCGGGCCCTGCCGGTGCAGGCCGCCCTCTATCGGTTTGTGTGGGCTTTGGAGCAACAGGCCGCTGCCGCTACCCTGGCGCGCCTCGGCCAAGGTCACTGGGCTATCGAGAACCGGCCGCACCACAAGCGGGATGTGGCGCTTGGAGAGGATGCCTGTCGTACCCGCAAAGGCGCCCAGGCTCTGACTGCGTTGCGCAACCTCCGTCGCTTCGCCGCCAGTCCCATGCCCCTGTATCGGTGGTTATCGGGGTATAAGAGCCTGAACGAGTTGGTGGAAGGATGCAAAAGCTTGAAGCGGACGCAAAAATCGCTGATGTGCTTTGCCGACGATTCCGATGGCCGCTATAACCGGCGCTATTTTGGCTTCATTTCCAGTAAGGTCGCACCGACTCGAGCATCCGCTCGGTTACCTGGCGGTTGCGCCGCTCGATCTCGAGTTTGCGGGGAATTTCGGGATAAGCGCCCTCGAGGTCGTGCAGGGTGTGGGTGAGGAAATGGCCTAACCGGGTGCCCCAGCGCCTGAGCCAGGGTTCGGGAAGATGGTCGGGGAGGGGTAGTCCCTGAAGCATCAGGTAGAGCATGGCCCAGATTCGGCTGGTGGCATCCAGGCTGTAACCGCCGCCCAGGGTATAGACCGCGCGTCCGCCTGCAAAATCGGCTACGTACTGGCGCAGGAGTGGGAACACCTTGGCGTAGGCCCGCGTTGTGAGCAGGATTTCGGCCAAAGGATCCTGGTAGTGGGCATCTGCGCCGCACTGAATGACCAGCGCATCGGGGCGGAACCAGCGCAGGGCGGGCTCGAGGCCCATCTGCAAGACCTCCAGGTAGGAATCGTCCTCGGTAAAAGGCTCCAGCGGGATATTCAGCTTGCGCCCGGTGCCCTCGGCCTTGCCGATTTCGTGGGTGTGGCCGGTGCCGGGGTAGAGGTAGCGGCCCGACTCGTGGATCGAGAAGGTGAGTACGTTTGGCTCGTCGTAGTGAATCCACTGCACCCCGTCGCCGTGGTGCACGTCAATATCGATATAGGCTACCCGCAAGCCCTGGTTGGTTAGGTAGCGAATAGCGACCGAGAGGTCGTTGTAAACACAAAACCCCGAGGCCAGGTCTTTCTGGGCATGGTGCAGGCCACCCCCCAACTGCAAGACCTCTTTGGCCTGGCCACTCGAGATCATCTTTGCTGCCGTGAGCGTGCCCCCCACCAGCCAGCGGGCGGCCTCGTCCATACCGGCAAAAATGGGGGTGTCGGCGGTGCCGATGCCGTAGTGATCAAAATCGGGCGAGCGCTCCCCCCGCCCAGCAGCCTCCACCCGCCGCACAAACGACTCCAGATGCACGCTGCGCACGTCCTCGCGGGTGGCCTGGGCGGGTTCGACAAAATGCAGGGGGTGGCCCAGATGCTCCAGTAAATCCAGCAACATCTCGAGCCGCACCGGGCTGAAGGGGTGTTGCGGCCCAAAGTTGTAGAGCTTGTACTGGGGGCTGTAGATGACCGGGACGCTCATAAGCTCTTGCCAGGAATTTCGGGGGGCCAGCGTACCTCGTAACCCTTCTGGCGCAGATCGTGGGCCAGCTTGCGGACGTCCAGGGTGCCGATCCGCACCACGGTGGTAACGGTGCCTTCGTCGCAGGGGTAGGTTAGCAGGGAATGGATGTTGATGTTGTGCTGGGCCAGCTCGCCGCTCAGGCGGGCCAGCTCGCCGGGCCGGTCATCGAGGCAGACCTCGAGCCGCCCGCTGGGCTTCTGTACCCCGGTCAGGCGCAAAAGCGCATCCAGCAGGTCGATCCCGGTTACGATACCCACCAGCTCGTTGCCGTCCAGGATGGGCAGGGCCCCAATCTTGCGCTGCCGCATAACCCGCGCGGCCTCCTCCACCGGGTCGAGGGGGTCGCCGGTAATCACCGGCTGGGCCATCACCTGACCCACCGGGGTCTCGATGGGCCTGGCTCCGCCTTCTGCAAAGGGACTGGTGGCCAGCCGGATATCGCGGTCGGTAATCATCCCCACCAGGCGGCCCTCCTGCGTTACCGGAATGTGCCGGATATTGCGCTGGAGCATGATGTGATAGGCGGCCTCGAGGGTCACCGCGGCGTCCACGGTCAGCACCGGGCTGTGCATTACGTCTTTGACTAACATTTGTTCCAGTCTAAGGCACAAGAGAGGCCCGGCGGCTAGGGGCATTTGTCAGGGAAAGGGGAGAGCCAAAAGCTAATAGCTAATAGCTAATAGCTAATGGCTATAAGCTATAAGCTATAAGCCATAAGCCATAAGCCAAGTTTGCTTTGCCCCTCGCCAAGGGGTGTAGCCAGGCCAAGGATGCCTGGCTTTCTGTTGGGGTACTTCGCAACGAAGCGGCGCAAACGCACCAATGCTTTGGAGCGGGTGGTCTAGACTCGAGGTCGGATGCTGACCCTGCGCTTGCAACTTTTGTGGAATGGGTTTCGTCAGGCGCCGGCCTCGGCCCTGGTGGGGCTGTTGCTGGGGGCCGGGCTGGCGTATGGGGCCTGGGCGGGCACAAGCTGGTTTCTGAACTTCATCTCCAACGAACTCTTTGGCAGCAACGCTTTTGTCAATCGCCTGGCGGCGGCCTTCACCCGCGATGTGCTGGTCGAGCGCATTCTGGGCAGCCTGCTGCTGGTGCTCTCGAGCTCGGTGGTGCTCTCTGCCCTGCCCAACGCGGTGGCGGTGCTCTACACCTCCGAAGACCTCCCCCTGCACCTGGCCCTTCCCCAAAAGGCCAGCCGGGTCTTCATGTTCAAGGTGGGGGAGGTGTTCGTGACCACCGCCTTACTTCCCACCCTGCTGGTGTTGCCGGTGCTGTTTGCTTATGGGGCGCATTACGGCGCACCCCCGCTGTTCTTTGTGGGAGCCACCCTGGTCGCGCTGGCCCTGTTCGCTTTTCCGGTGGTGCTGGGGGTGGGGCTGGCCCTGCCCCTGGTGCGCTACGCCCCCGCAGGCCGGGCGCGGGAGTGGGCCGCCGCGCTGGGGGCGGTGCTGGGCGGGCTGCTCATCTTCTTGTTGCGGGCCTTGCGCCCCGAGGTGCTGCTCCAGACCGACTTTGCCAACCCGGAGGAGCTCGACCGCTTTCTCCAGACCTTCCGCGACCCCAGCGCCCCCTTCCTGCCCTCGGCCCTGGCCCAGCAGGCCCTCAAGGGGCTTTCCCGGGGTGATGTGGAGCCACAGTTCTGGTTGTTGCTGGGCCTTTCGGGGGGGCTGCTGGTGCTGGCGGGGCTGGTGGCGGGCTATGCCTATCAGCAGGGCTGGGTGCGGGCCCTCGAGGGCACCGTGCGTGAGCGTGGCATCCTGCGGGCGGGGTTGCTGGACCGCTGGTCGGGCCGCAGCGTGGCCCTGGCCCTCTGGGCGCGCGACCTGCGCCTGTTCTTCCGCGATGCCAACCAGGCTTCCCAACTGATTCTGGTGGGGGTGCTGGTGCTGCTCTACACCACCAGCTTGCAGTACCTGCCCCTGGGCGATACCCGGTTCCAACTGGTGGCGGGTTTCATGCACCTGGCCTTCCAGGGGTTTGTGATTGGGGGGGTGGGGGTGCGGCTTGCGTATCCGCTGTACAGCCTCGAGGGCCCCGGCTACTGGATGCTCCAGACCGGCCCGGTCTCCAAGCAAACCCTGCTGCTGACCCGCTTTGGGCTGGCCCTCTTCTTTCTGCTGCCGCTGGGCCTGGTTCTGGGCTACTACTCGCCCAGGGTGATCGGCCTGGACGATAACCTCACCCAAATCTCCTTGATTTTGGGGCTGGCCTCGGCCATCACAGCGGCAGGCATTGGGGTGGGCCTGGGGGCCGCCTTCCCCAAGTTCGATGCCTCCAACCCCGCCGAGGTGCCCATCGGAATGGGCGGCTTCCTTTACATGGCCCTCACGCTGCTCCATGCAGGGCTGTTGGTGGTGCTGGCCAGCCGCCCGGTGTACCTGGCCATTACCCAGCGTCAGTCAGACTACCTGGGGAGTGGGGAAGGGCCCTTGTGGTTGTTAATCGTGGTAGCCACAACCCTGATTCCGGCTTTGCTGGCGCTGTGGTTTGGCTACCGCAGAATGGGAGAAAGATAAATATGCGTGTTTTGTCGGTTCTTCTGGCATTGGCTCTTGGTCTGACTCTGGCCCAGGTGCAAAACCGTGTGGCCCTTATCACCGATTTTCGGCAGGTGCAGGGGGTCTGGACGGTCAAGCTTGATTATGTCGAGGTGAAGGACTGCAACCGCGACGACTGTCCGGCGGGTATCGAGATTTCCAACCAGAACCCGCTGATTCGCACCTTCCGCTTCACCCGCAACACCAGAATCCTACTGCTCAAAAATGCCGGGGAATACTTCCAGGCTACTCCCCAGCAGCTCATACAGGGCCTTGGGGGCCGTAATTTCGGCTGGTCGTTTGATAAGTACACCCCTTTTTACATCAAGGTGGACGAGGCCCGGCGGGAGATCCTCGAGCTCAAACAGATGTACCTGCCCTGAGGGGGTGGTCGATGGTCGATAGTCGAAAGGCGATAGTGGCCTACATCCTCGCTTAGGTTTTGACCTGCGACCTTTGCTTCGCGCCTGCATGGGGACATGGGCTGAAGTAGAATTGGCCCTCGAGGTTCCCCATGTTTGACTTTTACCAAGTGACCGACCTGCTCACCCCCGAGGAGCGCGATATCCAGAAAGCCGCCCGCAAGTTTCTGGAAGCCGAGTGTCTGCCGCACATTGCCGAGTGGTGGGAGAATGCCGAGTTTCCCACCCACCTGATTCGCCAGTTTGGTGAGATGGGTTTTCTGGGCCCCAGCATCCCCACCGAGTACGGCGGCATGGGGGCCAGCGCGGCCTCCTACGGGGTGGTGAGCTATGAACTCGAGCGCATAGACTCCGGCCTGCGCAGCTTTTGCAGCGTGCAGAGCAGTCTGGTGATGTACCCCATCTGGGCCTATGGCTCCGAGGAGCAGAAGCGCGAATACCTGCCCAAGCTGGCTACGGGCGAGTACGTGGGCTGCTTTGGCCTTACCGAGGCCGACGGCGGCAGTGACCCCGACGCCAACATGAAGACCCGCGCCCGGCGTGACGGGAGCGACTACGTGCTGAACGGCTCCAAGATGTGGATTACCAACGGCAACCTGGCCCATATTGCGGTGGTCTGGGCCAAGGACGACGAGGGCGTGGTGCGGGGCTTCATCGTGCCCACCGACACCCGGGGCTTCAAGGCCAACAAGATTCAGCACAAGGCATCGCTGCGGGCCTCCGTCACCAGCGAGCTGGTGCTGGAGGATGTGCGGGTGCCGGAGAGCGCCATGCTGCCAGGGGTAAAGGGACTCAAGGGGCCGCTTTCCTGCCTTACCCAGGCCCGCTATGGCATCGCCTGGGGGGCCTTGGGTGCGCTGGAGGCGGTTTATACCGAGGCCCTCGAGTTTGCCAAGAGCCGCACCACCTTTGGGGCGCCCATCGCCAGCCGGCAGCTCGTGCAGGAAAAACTCGTCCGCATGGCCGCCGACCACACCAAGGGCCTTCTGCTGGCCTGGCGGCTGGCCCAGCTCAAGGATGCCGGCAAGCTCAAGCCGGCGCAGGTCTCGCTGGGCAAGCGCGACAACGTGCGAGCTGCGCTCAACGGGGCCAGGGCGGCCCGCGAAATCCTGGGGGGCAGTGGGATTACCCTCGAGTACCACGCCATCCGCCACATGCTGAACCTGGAAACCGTGGACACCTACGAGGGCACCCACGACATCCACACCCTGATTCTGGGCCGCGAGTTCACCGGCGAGAACGCCCTGGGCGAGAGCCCCAAGCCCAGGGAGATGGTAGGGCGCTAAGGGGTCTTTTCGGGGCTGTCGGAGGGCTATTCGCCTCTGCGTTCTTTGCCAGAGCGCCCTTCACCTTGGGCTATCCAAGTTCAAAAAGGCTTTGTTCTGGATGAACCGTGGCCGTCTGGAAACTCGAATAAGCACCCGTGGGCCGCGCCCGGCCCAGTAACATGCGTCGGGGCCCAGACGCATTTCCGTTTTCGTGGGTGGCCACGACGATGAAGAGCGCGATAGGGGCAACCGACTACAGCAGGCTCCTGGGGTCTCTGTTGGTGGTTTCATGCACGGCTGCTATACTGCGTGGAATATGCTCGAGACCCCCAGCAAACCCCGTTCCAGAACAGAAAAAATCCAGCAAGAAGGCCTGACCTTCGACGATGTGCTGCTCATTCCGGCCTACTCGGAGGTACTGCCCCGCGAGGTGGACACCCGCACCCGCCTGACCAAAAAGCTCTGGCTCAACATTCCCATCCTCTCGGCGGCCATGGACACCGTCACCGAGGCCGAGATGGCCATTGCCATGGCCCGCGAGGGGGGCATCGGGGTCATTCACAAAAACATGAGCGCTGAGGAGCAGGCCGCTATGGTGCGTAAGGTCAAGCGCAGTGAGGCCGGCATGATCCAGGATCCCGTCACGCTGGCTCCCAATGCCACCCTGGAAGATGCCGAGCGCCTGATGCGCGAGTTCAAGATTGGCGGCCTGCCGGTGGTGGATTTCTACGGCAAGCTTCTGGGTTTGGTTACCAATCGCGACCTGCGCTTCGAGCGCGACATGGGGCGGCTGGTCTCCGAGGTCATGACCCCGGTGGAGCGCCTCATCACTGCGCCGCCCGGCACCATTCTGGAAGAGGCCGAGCAACTGCTGCGCCAGCACAAAATCGAGAAACTTCCCCTGGTAGACCACGAGGGGCGGTTGCGGGGCCTGCTCACGCTCAAAGACCTGACCAAGCGCCAGAAATTTCCCTTTGCCGCCAAGGATGCCCAGGGCCGGCTGCTGGTGGGGGCTGCGGTGGGGGTCTCGAAGGATCTGGACATCCGGGCCAAAGCGCTGGTCGAGGCCGGGGTAGACGTACTGGTGCTGGACAGCGCTCACGGCCATAGCCGGGGCATTCTGGAGGCCCTGCGGAACCTCAAACAAACCTTTGGCGATGCAGTGCAGATTATCGCCGGTAATGTGGCTACCGCCGAGGGCGCTCGAGCGCTGGCCGAGGCCGGGGCCGATGCGGTCAAGGTGGGCATTGGGCCCGGCTCTATCTGTACCACCCGGGTGGTGACCGGAGTGGGCGTTCCACAGATTACCGCCATCATGGAGGCGGTAGCCGGGCTGGAGGGCCTGGATGTGCCGGTGGTGGCCGACGGGGGCATCAAATACTCCGGCGACGTGGCCAAGGCCCTGGCCGCCGGGGCCCATACCGTAATGCTCGGCTCGATGCTGGCCGGCACCCAGGAGGCCCCCGGCGAGGAGGTGCTCAAGGATGGCCGTCGCTACAAGCTCTACCGGGGTATGGGCAGTCTGGGGGCCATGCGCCAGGGCTCTGCCGACCGCTACTTCCAGGACTCTGGCAAGGCTCCCGGCAATGTGGAGGCCAAAAAGCTGGTTCCCGAGGGCATCGAGGGCATGGTGCCCTACAAGGGCCCGGTAGGCGACGTGCTCTACCAGGTGGTGGGCGGCCTGCGGGCCTCGATGGGCTACTGTGGTGCGCCCGACCTCGAGACCTTCCGCCGCGAGACCCGCTTTACCCGCATCACCGGCGCGGGCCTGATCGAGAGCCACCCCCACGGGGTAACCATTACCAAGGAAGCGCCGAACTACTCGAGGTAGCTCACTTTCGCACGTGTTGTTGGCTGCAAAGAATGGGACTAACCTGCGCTATACTTACCGTATGGCTATTGCCAAAAAACTCCTTACCGCCGAGGAATTCTGGCTCTTGTCTGAGGGTGAGGGCAAGCGGGAGCTGGTGCGGGGTGAGGTGGTGGAATGGATGCCGGTAGGCGGGGTGCATGGTGAGGTGGTCAGGCGCCTCCTGATGCGGCTGGGGCAATGGGCCGAGCAAGGCCGGCATGGGTATGTGGCCACAGAGGTTGGTTACGTGGTTCGGCGCAACCCGGATGGCGTGCGGGCAGCAGACGTAAGTTTTGTTCGGCAAAGCCGCATCCCCCCCGAAGGCATACCCGAGGGGTTCTGGCCCTTTGCGCCCGACCTGGCGGTGGAAGTGGTTTCGCCCTTTGAAACCGCCGAGGAGGTCTGGGAGAAGGTGAGCGACTACCTGTCGGCTGGAACCCGCTTGGTCTGGGTCATCTACCCGCGCAGCAAGCAGGCGGTGGTCTACACGCCCGATGGCATTGGGCGCACCGTTGGGGCCGACGACCTCCTCGAGGACGAATCGGTACTGCCTGGCTTTTCCTGCAAACTTTCCGACCTGTTTTAGGCTACCTCGAGCCCTGCGCCCGCAATTCTTGCAGCGCAAGGGCCGCTTCCCGGTAATGGGGCTTGTAGCGCAACGCCGCCTGAAAATCGGCCCGGGCACCCTCCAGGTTCCCCAGGGCTTTGCGGGCCAGGCCGCGCCAGTAGTAGCTTTCTTCGTGGTCGTCTACCCGGCCCAGCACATCGTTGGCCAGCGCGATGACTTCCTGATAGCGCCCGGTTTGGTAGTAGGCCTCGTAGGGGCCAAACTGGTACCAGAGCATCCGCCAGGGCCAGTTGCTCACCGCATTGGCCGGACGGCGGGGGTCAAGGGTGCGGCTGGGAGCGATCCGGCGCGACTGGTCGTAGGCCCTGGCCGCTTCCGGGGCATTGCCCAGGCGTAGCAGGGTGCTGCCCAGATTGAACCAGGCAAAGGCATTTTGGGGGTTTTGCCGGGTTTCGCGCCGGGCCTGCTCCAGGGCCAGTTGCCACTCGAGGCCCTCTTGCATCCGGTTTCCCAGAATGGCGGCCAGTTTGTCTTGCTGGCCCCTGGCATACACCACCAGATAGGTACGGTTGAAAACCTGCCAGAGCCTGTCCAGATCGCCATACTGCAGCGTGACTTTGGGGCCGTAGTAGCTATCGAAGGCGTTGAAGAGGCCCTGGGCATCGTTGTAGCCTACCAGCAGGCGGTAGTGGCCCATGCCGCCGTGGTCGGGGGTCACGAACCAGGTCTCGATGATCACCGGGAAACCCCCCGCTATCAGGCGTTTGAGCAGGTTCAGGTCGCCCGCCACCCCCAGATGCACGCCAAAGCCCCGCTGACGGGCATAGGCCGCCATCTCGTCGGCGTTTACGTTTTTGTCGTTTTTGTTGGGTTTTAGTATGGGGGCAATCTGGTACTGGGTTAGGGGGCTGCCCCAGAAGCTCATGGCCATTCCCAGCGTAACGGGGCCGCAGTTGTTATACCGCTGGTATTCGTGGCGGGCGCCGCTCAGAAAGACGTTCCCCGGCTGGGCAAGTGCAGAGCCCAATACCGTTGCGAGCACCAAGAATAAGAACGATAGGCGCACCGGTTCAGTATGACAGATGCGCCCCAGGGCCGATTGTGCTCTCAAACCTCGGCGGTCTGGGTGCCGCTTTTGGGGATCAGGCCCTTCTGTTCCTGCTCCCGCACCCACTCCCGAACCTTGTGGGCAATCTGGTCGCGCACTTTGCGAAAGACCTCGAGGCGCTCGCTCTCGCTGCCCTGGGCGGCGCTGGGGTCTTCGAAGGGCCAGTACAGGCGGTAGGTACAGAAGGGAAACAGCGGGCACTCCTGTTCGGCCCGGCTGCACACAATCACCAGGTAGGTGAAGTTGAACTTGCCACCCCAGTATTCCATCAGGCTTTTGGCGTACTGGCCTTGCATATCCAGGCCCATCTCGGAGAGCGCCTGCCGGGTCAGGGGGTGGATTTCGCTGGGGTGTAGCCCGGCGCTGTACACCTCGAAGCGGTCGCCTGCGTAGTGGCGCAGCAGGGCCTCCGCCATCTGGCTACGGGCCGAGTTATGGCTGCACAAAAACAGCACCGAGAGTTTGCGTTTCCTCATGCCGACCTCCTGCTAATGCGCCTGGGTAAGCCCGGCGGCTTCGGCCAGGTCCTTCTCGCCCGGCATCTGACCCTGCTTGAGGCTTTGAATCAGGTGTTGGCTCATCCGGCCCAGGGCATCGCGTACCCTGCGCCATTCCTCCAGGCCCTTGCCGGAGGGGTCGGGGAAGGAGACGTGCAGGCGCTGGGTTTGGGCAGGGTATGCCGGGCATGTTTCAGCCGCCGCGTCGCAGACCGTGAGCACCAGGTCGAAGTGCCAGAGGTTGGGCAGGTCGTAGAGGGTTTTGGAGGTGTGAGCGCTCAGGTCTATGCCCGCCTCGCCCATTACCGTAATGGCATCGGGCTTGACAAAGGTTTTCTCGGTGCCCGCCGACCAGATTTCAGCGGGATAATCCATTCTCTCGGCCCAGTACCGAAGCCACCCCTCGGCCATCTGGCTCCGGGCGGAGTTGTGGGTGCAGAGAACCAGGATACGCATCAAGGCACAGTATCGGCCTTTTTTCATGGAAGTGTCAGGACGTGAGCGGTGTTATAAAACCACCTTGCCTGAACACTTTGCACATCGAGTTGCCATCAGAAACGCTTGGAGCCTCCTCAGGGTTGGGCCAGCGCTGCTCTGGGCCGGGCCTGCCATATGGCCAGTGCTGAAATGGTCGCCAGGGTAGCAAAAAGCCAGAGCACCGGGTTGTAGTTGCCGGAAAGCCCGTGCAGGGCGCCAGCCCCAAAGGGGGCGATGGTCTGGGCCACCGCCACGATAGAGTTCATGCTACCGCTGATGGTGCCATAGTGCTTTGCGCCGTAGATTTCGGCCACCAGGGCAGGCTTGGCGAGGGAGATGGAGCCGTTGGCCAGGCCGAAAAAGAGCACAAAGGCCCAGAGGCCCGCGCCCTCCGGCAACAATAGCAGGCCGAGCAGACTCAAGGCGTAGCCCCCCAGAAAAGCACCGCTCAGGTTAAAGAGCGAGATGCGCTCACTGAGCGGCGTATAGACGATGCGGCCTGCAAGCTGCACCACACCTACCCCTCCGGCAGCCAAAGCTACCAGGGCGGGTGCGTAACCTTTCTCGGTCAGCAGGGGCACCATGTGGGCGGTGAGGGCAATGCTGGTAGCCCTGGACAGGGCGAACCCGAGCGATAGCCACCAGAAAGTGGGCTGGCGCAGGGCCTCTTTTGCGCTCAGGCTGGCTTCCGGGGCCGGGCTCCTGGAATCCAGCGCCATAGCCTCGCCGTCTGGCACCTGCCCCATGTCTTCGGGCCGACGGCGCAAAACCAGGGCGTGCAGGGGAATGGTGCCCAGGGCAAAGATGAGGGCCAGAATTTCCAGCGCCCCGCGCCAGCCCGCAAGCTGCACCAGCCAGGTCGAGAGCGGTACAAAGATGGTGCTGGCCAGCCCAGCCATCAGGGTGACCACCAGCATGGCCCTGGGGCGGTAGCGGCGAAACCAGACCGCCAGCACCGCGAAAGCCACCTCGTAGAGCACCATCGCCATGGCCAACCCCAGCCCCGCCCAGAGCAGGTAAAAGGTGGTCAGGTGATGCACATGGGCCCAGCCCCAGACTAGCAAGGCCCCGCCGATGGAGCCTGTGGTCATGAGGGCTCGAGCCCCGTGACGGTCGAACCAGCGCCCTACCGGAATGGCCGCCAGCCCCGAGACCAGCAAAGCCAGCGAGAAGGCCGCCGAGGTCTCGGCGCGGTTCCAGCCCAGCTCGGCCTCCATCGGCTTCACAAAAACCCCAAAGGCGTAGTACAGGACGCCAAAGCCGATGGTCTGGGTGAGGGCCAGCGCCCAGGCAATGCGCCAGCCGTAATAGGAGGGAGTGGGGGTGGGATGGGCCATAGGCTGGCCGGGAGTCAGGTGGTTGGGAAGGGGGTCAATCTTCTGCGGTAAAGACGGTTAGGGCCAGCGAACCAGGGGGATTTCGGAGGCTGGATTAGGTGAAAAGTCGTGCGGCTCAGGTCTCAAGTCGCATGTCCGAAGGCTCGCGGCTACTCGAGCCTGAGCAGCATGGCGGTGGCGGTGTCGGGGCACGCCCCCTGGAGTTCCTCTGAAGCACTCAGGGCCGCAGGTAGCTCTGTGCGGGGGACTTGCACAAAGCCGAAGCGGGGAAAGTAATCCTGGGCGGTCTCGGTCAGGAGCGAGAGCGAGGTCAGGTTTTTTTGCTGGGCCAGCTCGATCATGCCCTCGGTTAGCTTGGCCCCAATGCCGTGGGCACGATAGCCCGGTGCGACCACTACAGAGCGCAACAGACCGCTATCCTGATGGACTTCCAGGCCCGCGCACCCTACTACCTTTTCGCCGTCGAGGGCCAGCATGAAATTCAGGATGTGCGCTTCCAGACCTGCTGTGGGCAGGTGGGCATCGTTCAGCAGGGCGGTTATCTCGGGCAAATCGCCGGTAGTGGCGGTGCAGTAGGTAATCATGATTCCCCTAGACTAACGAGGCAAGATCTTCTGATGTGTGTGATGGGGTTAGAAAGGGGTGGTGCCAACTTTAGGCATGTAGCCGACTATTCGGATGGCTCAAAATATGCGAAGTGCGCTCTAATCCTTGAACAAATTGTCAAAGGCCTGGTGGCTGCCATCCTTGCGCTTGAGGCGAAAGAGGTCGTTTTTGAGCTCGAGTTGATCTTCTTTGAGCAGGCGCTCGAGGGTACGCTGAAGCTCGTCTTTGGACAGGCTTTCGCCCTCCTCATCCAGCCAGCGCACAATGTCTTTTTCGCTGGCAAAACGTAAACTCTCAATGGCTTTGAGAACCCAGCCTCGAGTGTCCATACCTGAATATACTGCGTTAAGGACAGGCTGAATCATGAGAATAACCCCCACGAACGGGGGTAATCTTCCATTAATCTGCCCGTTTGTCGCACAATAGGGTTGTGAATCCCTTCCGGGAATACCAGGACTACGTCATGGCGCACCGGCTGCGCGAGGCCCTGGACTTTTATCCCGGCAAGCTTTACTCCTTGAGCGAGTACGCGACCTTGCGCCTGCGGCGTAGCGAACTGGTACGCAAGCTGGTAGGCCGTCAGGGCGACCCCGCCTTGCTCTCCCGTATCGAACAAATCACCGACGATCTCAACTATGGGTTCTGGTCGAACCCGGGCCTCCTCAAGGCTTTCCTGAGGCGGCTTTCGCCGGTGCAGTACCCGGTACTCTGTAGCCCAGAGGGGTTTGAAGCCCTGCTCTCCAATACCGAGCGCCTCCGGCTCAAAAAGCCGGGTCTGGCCGGGCGGTACTACCTGGGCTGGCTGCGCCTGCCCGAATTGCTGGACGAACCTTCAAAGTTTGAGCAAGCCATGCTCGAGCAAGAGCATCTGGCTGAAGAGCTGGGGTTGTTTCTGGATGAGTTTCACAAAGTGGCGGGCTCAGGGTAGACAAACACCACCCCGTAGCCAGCCTCGAGCGCCATCTCCACCGGCCCCAAAGCCACGTTGGAAAGGGTGCGGGTGCTGCCCAGGGGCACCTCGGCGCCCTCGAGGGGCCAGCGAACCCCACGAAGGCTCAGGCCCACAAAACCGCCCAGCGGCAACAAACTTAGCCTGCTCCCGTGCGGCAAGTCCAGTTGCAGGGTGCCCGGTAGCAGGGGGTGGGCCTCCTCGAGGCCCGAGCTGAGCAGGGTGGGAATACCCTGGCGGGCCAGCCGGATTCCCAGCAGCAGATGGGCCAGGGTCTGATCGGTCTGGCCCCCCATCGCCCCCACCAGAAAGAGCCGGTCGGCCCCCCTGGCCAGGGCTGCTTCGATGGCCAGCTCGCCATCGGTAAAGTCCTTGGCCACCGGATGCTCCTCGCGCGGCACATGGGCATAGGTCTGCTGGAGTTCCGCAGAGGCCGAGTCAAAGTCGCCAACCCACAACTCGGCCTGTAGCCCTAGCGGCCCGGCGTGGATCATGCCACCATCCGCCGCAATGACCCGGCTTCCGGCCACCTGGGCTTTGAGCCGCCGGGTTGGGATGACCGAACCGCCTAGCAGGATGGTGAAGGGATGCATAAGCAATCAGGAGGTCGAGCGTCTGGTGTCAGTCTGAATCTTGCGGAACGCACGACCTTCTAAGGTCTTGCGCTCGGCGTTACGGTGTCCGCGGGTTGCCAGGGTTCACCTTCGTTGCCTTCTTCCTCCAAAGCAACGACCTTCGACCAATCTACCCGGACGCGGGCAGTGTCGCCGGGATAAAGGCCCGGCTCCGGGCCCTCCCAGTAGAGCTTCTGCCCACGCCAGGCCAGTTCCAGGGCCACCGTGAAACCCTTGAAGATTCGCTCCTGTACCCTGGCTTCTTCGCCTTCCCCCAGCGTGAGGGCCTCCAGGGGCAGCAGGTGCGGGCGGGCGGGCAGACCAATATGCTGGCTCTGCTCGGCGGTCAGGACGTTGCGGTGGCCCAGAAAGGTGGCCACCCAGGGGTTCTTGGGCCGGTTGAAAAGCTGTTCGGGTGCGCCCTGCTGCACGAGGGTACCTTCTCGTAGAATGGTCACTTGATGGGCAATTACGAAAGCCTCGGACTGGTCATGCGTTACCACGATGGAAGGCACGGCCGTCTGGCGCAAAATGGCCCGCAGCTCCAGCAGCAACTCCTGGCGCAGCTTCAAATCCAGCGCACCCAAAGGTTCATCCAATAGCAGTACCTGGGGCCGGTGGGCCAGGGCACGGGCCAGGGCGACCCGCTGGCGCTCGCCGCCCGAGAGCTGATCAGGGCGTTTATGGGCGTGGGGGGAGAGGTGCGTAAGTTCCAGCAACTCGGCCACACGCTCCCGCACTCTGGCATTGTCCCAGCGGGCTTCCCGCAGACCAAAGGCAATGTTTTCGCTTACCGAAAGGTGGGGGAACAAAGCGTAGTCCTGAAACACAAACCCAACCCGGCGGGCCTCGGGCGGTAGAGGGGTCAGTTCGGTCTCGTTCAGCCAGACCTGACCGGAATCGGGCGCCTCCAGGCCTGCCACCAGCCGCAGGAGGGTGCTTTTGCCACTGCCCGAGGGCCCGAGTAGCGCCAGGGTTTGCCCTGGGGGAACCTCGAGCGAGACCGAAAGCGCAAAACCAGGATAGGTTTTACTTAGACCCACCAGGCGCAGCATGGCCTTAGCGTACAGCAATCTGCCAACCTGCGAACTTGCTCAAAGCCGAAAGCCAGGCTCTTATCATTTGCCCGCGCATCGTCGCTGCAACCCCTCACCCGGCGACAGCGGTTACCGCCAGAATAGTTTTATTTGGCAAAAGGAGCACTAAACTAGCCAGCGCTGTCGCCACCCTCTCCCGCAAGGGGAGAGGGAAAGTGGAAAACGATAAAAGCCTGGCCGAAAGCCAGAAGCTGAACGCATCCGACCTGTGACATGAGACCTTCGACATGCGACATCAATGTACCGGTAGCCAAACGCTAAACTTGGCCCCTCGCCCCTCCTCCGACTCCACCCAGATGCGCCCGTGATGGGCTTCGACGATGGCCCTGGAGATATAGAGCCCCAGGCCGGTACCCACAATGCCCCTCGAGATGGCGCTCTGGGTGCGGCTGTAGCGGTTGAAGAGCTGGCCCTGCTCCTCCAGCGGGATGCCGGGGCCGGTGTCCTCGACCTCGAGCAACACCCCCCCATGAGGCCGGGCCCGCAGCCAGATGGTGCCCTGCCTGGGGCAGAACTTGAAGGCGTTGGAGAGGAGGTTGCCCACCACCTGCCCGATGCGCTCCGGATCGGCCTCAATAATAGGCAAGGGATCGAACTCCCAGACAAACTGAATCTGGCTGAGCTTGGCTACCCCGGCAAAGCTGCGGGCGGTCTGGGCCAGGGTGACCTGCAGATCTACCGGCTGCCGGCTGATGCTAAACCGCCCAGCTTCCAGGCGGGAGGTGTCCAGCAGGTTGTTGACCATATCCTTCAGCCGCAAGCTGCTGTGCTGGATGTTTTCCAGAAATTCCTTGAGCTCGGATGGGCTGCAAGCATCCTCCAGCAACAGCTCGCTAAAGCCCAGAATCGAAGCCAGCGGCGTTTTGAGCTCGTGCGAGACGGCAGCGATGAACTCCGACTTGAGCCGCTCTGCTTCCAGCTCGAGGGTCACGTCTCGAAAAAGGATCAAAGCGGTGTCCCACTCCATCGGGACAATGCGGGCCTCGAAGTCCCGCTCCTCCAGATTGAACTCAATAATCAGAGCCTGCTCACCTTTCAGCACCGCCCGAATAGCCTCTTGAAGCTGCTGGGTCACGTCTGGGGGGAACAATTCGCCTAAAGTGGTGCCCAGAAAGCGATCCATGGGCAGGTGATGGTTGCTTCGACCCGCTTTGTACTCTCGGATATTGCCCTTCTCATCCACCAACATCAAATCATCGGGAATCGCCTCCAGGATGGCGCGAATACGTTGTTCACGTTGATGTTCCAGAATATTTTCTTGCATCAAGCTATCATACCCAGCAATCCTTGAAAGAATTACGAATGTCCTTGCCAGGCTGGTCTATCCTGACAGCTATGAGCCTGACCGCTGCCTTCCTGGCCGGGATTCTTTCGTTCCTTTCTCCCTGCGTGCTGCCGCTGGTGCCTACCTATCTGCTGTATTTGGGTGGAGAACGAGGAAGACCCTTGTTCAACGCCTTTTTCTTTGTGGGGGGGTTCTCGCTGGTGTTTTTGTTGCTGGGGCTGCCCTTTACGCTTCTGGGGGGGGTGTTGTTCGAAAACCGCCAACTGCTGGGCCAGGTGGGCGGGGTCATCATGCTGCTTTTTGGGCTGTACATGCTGGGCCTGAAGCCCAAGTGGGGGGTCAACCTGCGCTACCAGGGGGATACCAGCCGGCCCTGGGGGGCCTTTGTAATGGGCATGGTCTTGGGCCTGGGCTGGACGCCTTGCATCGGCCCGATTCTGGGCGGTATTTTGACCCTCACCGCTGCCGGAGGGGGGGTACACTTTTTGCTGGCCTACATTCTGGGTCTGGCGGTGCCATTCCTGCTGGTGGCCCTTTTTGCCGACCGGGTTCGCCCGGTTTTGCGCAAGGCAGCCCGTTTTTCCCGCTGGGCCGAAGTAACTGCAGGGGTGGCCCTGATCGCAGTGGGGGTGCTGATGCTGACCGGCACCTTCACCCAACTCAACAGCTTTTTTATCAAAATCACGCCTGAATGGCTGCTGAACCTCGAGAAAAGCCTGATCGGCCAGTAATCCCAACTCTTCTTTCACAGGCAACTTTGGGGCATTACATAATCACTGGTGCTAGTTGAAAAGTAGCGGGAGAAAGGAATAGGGTCTGGTGTATGCGGCCAGACCCGAGATGCATTCTATCGCTGGAAGACGTTGCTTTGGTGATGTACGTTGGGGTAGACGATGCCCTGCGTTCGAAGGCTGAACAGCATGAACATCAACAAGCCAAGCTCAGCCTTAGTGAGTTGGTCACCATCGGGCTGATGTTCAGCCTCAAAGGCGGTTCGTTCCGTCGGTTTTACCTGTGGCTGGTCGCCAACCTGGGTGACTGCTTCCCCCATCTACCTGAACGCACCCGTTTGCAGCGACGACTACTCCAGTACCAAGCTTTGGTCGTACATTTTCTGGCCGAACCCAGCTTGTTCT
>NZ_JAGDFV010000026.1 GCF_017497985.1 Meiothermus sp. CFH 77666 | reverse complement strand
AGAACAAGCTGGGTTCGGCCAGAAAATGTACGACCAAAGCTTGGTACTGGAGTAGTCGTCGCTGCAAACGGGTGCGTTCAGGTAGATGGGGGAAGCAGTCACCCAGGTTGGCGACCAGCCACAGGTAGAACCGGCGGAATGAGCCGCCTTTGAGGCTGAACATCAGCCCGATGGTGACCAACTCACTAAGGCTGAGCTTGGCTTGTTGATGTTCATGCTGTTCAGCCTTCGAACGCAGGGCATCGTCTACCCCAACGTACATCACCAAAGCAACGTCTTCCAGCGATAGAATGCATCTCGGGTCTGGCCGCATACACCAGACCCTATTCCTTTCTCCCGCTACTTTTCAACTAGCACCAGTGATTGAGTACTTTCTGGCATGCGACATGCGTCCTGAGACCTGCAACCTTCCAGAACAAAACACCACAGGGCTGGCCGTCTGTAAAGACCTTCCCTTAGACTGCCTGCATGCAACCGCCCCGCAATATTCTTTCCATTCAGAGTTGGGTCGCCTACGGTCATGCCGGCAACGCTGCGGCGGTATTCCCCTTGCAACGCATGGGCTTCGAGGTCTGGGCCATCCACACCGTGCAGTTTTCCAACCACACCGGCTATGGCCAGTGGAAAGGCATGATTATGCCGCCCGAGCACCTGAGCGCGGTGGTCGAGGGTATTGCCGAGCGCGGGGTGCTGGAACAGTGCGACGCCGTGCTGTCGGGCTACATGGGCAGCGGGGGCACCGCCGAGGCCATTCTGTCGGCCCTGGCCCGGGTGCGCCAACTCAACCCCAGGGCGCTCTTCTGCTGCGACCCGGTGATGGGCGACGAGGGGCGGGGGTTGTTCGTGCGCCCCGAAATTCCCGAGATCATCAAGCACCAGGTGCTACCCCAGGCCGATATCATCACCCCTAACCAGTTCGAACTCGAGCTCCTCACCGAGCTTTCCGCCAAGACCCTGCGCGAGGTGCTGGAGGCCGCCCACATCGTCCGCGCCCACATCCACCAGGGCGGCCCCCGCATCGTGGTGGTGACCAGCATGCTGCGCGAGGGGGCGCCCGAGGGCACCATCGAAACCCTGGCCGTCGCCGACGAGGGGGCCTGGCTGGTACGCACCCCCCGCATTCCCCTCGAGCCCCCCCGCAACGGCACCGGCGACGCCATTGCGGCGTTGTTCCTGGGCCATTACCTGAAAACCGGCAACGTGGCGCTGAGCCTCGAGAACGCGGTCTCGGCCATGTACAACATGCTCCTGCTCACCCACCAGATGAACACCCGCGAAATTCAACTGATCGCCGCCCAGGAAGAGTATGTGAACCCCAGCCAGCGCTTTTCCGCCGAACCCGTGGCCTAGTCGTAGAAGTAGGCCCAGCCCGCCACACGTACTGCGCTGTAGTACGCATAGGCCGCCGAGTAGCAGGCCGCCCGGCTCAAGAAGCTTTTGGGCCGGCAGATGCTGTTCATGTTGAGCAAAAAGTTATCGTCGGTAAGCCGCCGCCCGGTCTCGTTGTAGAGGGTGGGAAAACGGGGAAAGTTGGCGTAGCCAAAGTCGTGAACGTTGCAGGCGGGCCGGAAGGTCTCGCGGTAGCCCAGGCCCAGGCCCTCCGGGGCCGAGCAGCCGTCGCGGCTCCAGTCGAACTGGGGGTAGCTGGCCCGCGCTGCGTAGTAACCGTCGTAGTTGGCAATGCTGCCCAGTGCGATGGTCTGCACCAGTTGGAGGTCGCCAGCGCTCAGGCTTTCAACCGCCTGGCGAGCTTTGGTCAGATTCTTGAGCGAGGCCTCGTAGGCTGCTATGGCCTCGGGCTCGACCCCCAGTTGGCGCATGTCCTGCAAGATTTCTTGTTCGGTGGGGGTCTGAACCGGGGTGGACTGACCACATGCAGCCAATAGCAGCAACAACACCAGCCATCCGTAGCGAACCATTCTTTGCATGACCGACCTCCTCAGGGGGTATCAGCAAACACCACAGCAGGTTGTGGCCCTATCGTTGAAGCATCTTGAAATGCCTGCATGAGCTAACCCGACTGTCGGCTAGGAGTAGCTTACATTGGAAAGGCCATGGCAGCTTAATCCGGGGGTCTGCCTTCTCAAAAAATCCACATAGGGTAACCCCTCCTACACAGTCCAGCACGATTTTCCCCGAATATACGAGCAACGCTACTGTTCTTAGGGAAAAGGGGGATTTATGCGAAAGACCTGGTTTGCCACCGTGTTGTTGTTGGGCCTGGCCCTGGCCCACCATGGCTGGAGCAGCTACGATGCCAGCCGCGAATTCCAGACTACCGGCATCATCACCGAAGTCACCTTCGAGTTCCCTCACGTCACCATCTGGATTGAAGTCCCACCCACCGGCCTGATGATGCAGCGCAAGTGGTACGTGGTGCTGGCGCCCCCCTCGCGCATGGAAGCCCGGGGGCTCCCCAGCGGCAGCCTGAAGGTGGGGGCGCGGGTCACGGTGGTGGGCTACCCCCACCGCACCGAACGCGAGGAGATGCGGGCCGAACGCATTATTGTAGACGGCAAAACGGTTGAGCTGCGCTGATGCCAGCAGTCTGGCTAAACTGGCTGGAATGGCTGCATGGCACCCCGGTGGCGCTCGCCATGCGCCAGTCGGCGTGGCTTTACCCCACGGTGGAGATCCTGCACATCCTGGGATTCTGTACGCTGGTGGGGGCCGCCGGTCTGTTTGACCTGCGGCTGTTGGGCCTGTCCCGGCAAATTCCTGTCCAGCAAATGGCGGCCCACCTGCTTCCGGTGGCCTGGGTGGGTTTTGCGTTAGCGGCCCCCAGTGGTTTTTTGCTGCTGCTGCCGGATGCCCAAAGCATTGGGGTAAGCCCGGTATTTCTGGGCAAGATGGCCCTGATTGGCCTGGCCGGGCTCAACGCCTGGGTCTTCCACGCCCGCGTGGGGCGGCGCGTACAGGCATGGAACCAGGGCGTGAACCCACCCCTGGCGGCCAGATTAGCGGCCCTCCTCTCGCTTGTTCTCTGGGTCGCGGTCATTGCCCTGGGACGGCTAATCGCCTATTTGGGATGAAGCACAAAAAGTTAGGGGGTTACGGCTCCCCTCGAGCCGCAATCCCCTGGCAACTTCAGAGGCCAGGCAGTGGTTTGAGATGGTTGGGGCCTGAATGCAATCTCCCCTCGAGATTCACCGGCCAATGAACCACTGCTCCGCTCCGAAGTGGTTTCTTTAGTATGCCCCTTTAGCAAGCAAGGCCTGGGTTATTTGACCCAACAGTTGAACTTGTCTGAACCAAACTCTTGGGCCAAAGCCTGCCCTATTGCAATCTAGGCGGTTTGCAGCGTTTACACCCCTTACGACACACGTTTTGCAAATACGAGATGGCGGTTTATGCGATGAGAGGGGCATCTCTTAGAAGCCTATTGCATTCTTCAAAGGGGTGTGGTAAAACCTTGGACATAAACAACTGCAAACGATTGCAATAAAAGTTGACCTCGAGATGCGCTGAAAAGAAATCTCCTTTTTGGGTCACGGTTTACTCGCAATCTACTTTGCAAACGATTGCATCTTATGATCAGCCTCGACGATGTAGCCAAACGAGCGCAGGTCTCCACCGCGACCGTTTCTCGAGCCCTTTCCAGGCCCGAGATGGTTGCCGAGGCCACCCGCGAGCGCATCCTGCAGGCCGCTCGAGAGCTCGGCTACCAGCCCAACCAGCTCGCTCGCAGCCTGCGCCAGCGTAGCAGCCGTACCCTGGGCCTGATCATTACCGACATCCTGAACCCCTTTCACGCCACCCTGGCCAAAGGCGTACAGGACGCCGCCGAGAAACACAACTACACGGTTTTTCTCTTCAACACCGACGAAGATCCCGAAAAGGAACAGCGGGCCCTCAACGCCCTGCGAGGTCATCTTCCCCAGGGGCTGCTTATCGTTCCGACCCCCAAAGCCAAAGAGAATCTCAAGCTCGTCCCCAAACTGCCCACCGTCGAGCTGGATCGCAGCAGCGGAACCCCCGGTGTTCGCACCGTGATGGTAGACAACCTTGGCGGCGCCCGCACCGCCGTACAACACCTCATTGAATTGGGCCACCGGCGGATCGGCATGATTGTGGGGCGGCTTGACATCTCCACTGCCGTTGAGCGCCACCAGGGCTACCGAGAAGCCCTGGCTGCAGCAGGCATCCCTTACTCCGAAAAACTGGTTCTCCCCGGCAACCACCGCGAGGAGGATGGCCGTAAGGCCGCCCTGGCGCTCCTGACCCTTCCGCCCGAAGAACGCCCCACAGCCCTCTTCGTGGGCAACAACGAGATGACCGTGGGCGCGGTACTGGCGGTGCGCGAGTTGGGCATACGCATTCCCCAGGAACTTTCTATCGTCGGCTTTGACGATTCCCGCTGGGCCGCCACCATGCACCCCGCCCTAACCGTCGTGGCCCAGCCCACCTACGAGCTGGGCTTCCTGGCCTGCGAAACCCTTCTGAGCTCGCTGAGCCGGGGCCAGCCGGCCCTACCTACCAGCATCCGGCTGGATGTGAGTTTCATTGTTCGAGAGTCCACCGCCCCACCGGACGGTTTTACCAATGGACTCAAGAGGCAAAGGAGGAGGCACTGAAATAGCAAAGTCGGCGTCTGGAAACCAGGTTCTTTCTTTTGAGTTGTTTGGGAGGAGTCACTATGCGCAAAACTGTAGGTATCGCAAGTCTGTTGGTGTTGGGCGTTGCCATGCTGGGGCTGGTCACGGCCCAGAACAAGACCCCCTATGTAGGGCTGATTACCAAAACCGAGTCGAACCCGTTCTTCGTCAAGATGAAGGAAGGCGCGCAAAAGGAAGCGCAAAAGCTGGGCGCGAAGTTCATCAGCGCTGCCGGTAAAACCGATGGGGACAACGCCGGACAGGTTGCAGCTATCGAGAATATGGTAGCCGCCGGTGTAAATACCATCCTGATCACCCCCAGCGACGCCAAGGCTATCATCCCCGCCATCAAGAAGGCTCAGGCTGCAGGGGTGCAGGTAATTGCTCTCGACAGCCCCACCGACCCCGCGAGCGCGGTAGATGCCCTGTTTGCCACCAACAACTACCAGGCCGGGGTGCTGATTGGTAAGTATGCGGCCGCCGCCATGAAGGGCAAGAAGCCGGTGATTGCTACCCTGGATCTGTTCCCCGGCCACCCCGTGGGGGCCCAGCGCCACAACGGCTTCCTGGCCGGGTTTGGGCTGAAGAGCCTGGGCCCTGAAAGCAACGAGCTGGCCAAGCCCGCCGAAGTGGTCTGCATGGCCGACACCTATGGCGACCGGGCCAAGGGCCAGACCGCTATGGAAAACTGCCTGCAGAAGAACCCCAACATCAACCTGGTCTATACCATCAACGAACCCGCTGCTGCCGGCGCCTATCAGGCTTTGAAGGCCGCCGGCAAGGAGAAGGACGTCATCATCGTTTCAGTGGACGGTGGGTGTGAGGGGGTACGCAACGTGGATCAGGGCATCATTGCCGCCACCTCGCAGCAATACCCCTTGCGCATGGCAGCCATGGGCGTTCAAGCCGCCGTTGAGTATGCCAAGACCGGCAAGAAAGCCTCGGGCTATGTGGATACCGGCGTGGAGCTGATTGCCAAGAACGCCGTTCCTGGCGTGGCTAGCAAAGACGTCAAGTACGGTCTGGCCAACTGCTGGGGTCAGTAGTCTGCTGCTTCCGGGGGTGGTGAGACTGAGCGTCCACCACCCCCTAAAAATCAGAACGTGAACTCAAAACGTGTAATATAGAACGCAAAAACAAGAGAAGCCGCTATAGCGAGGAACGTATGGCAGAGCAACCATCCGGCACCACCCAATCCCCCAGGAGCCTGCTCGAGAGACTACCGAGCCTCACCATCCTGGGCCCCCTGGTAGCGCTTTTACTGGCCGTCATTTTTTTTAGCCTGCAATCGGAACGCTTTCTGACCGGGCAGAACTTTTCCCTGATATTGCAGCAGGTCTCGATAGTCGCGGTGCTGGCAATTGGGCAGACCCTAATTATCCTGACCGCCGGTATTGACCTCTCGGTGGGCTTTGTGATGGCGTTGGGCACCATGGTGATGGCCAAGTTTGCGGTGGAGTTGGGCATGCCCCCGCTCCTGGCCATACTGTGCGGGATGGCCGTCACCACCGCTTTTGGCTTTCTGAACGGCTTTCTGATTACCCGCTTCAGACTGCCCCCTTTCATCGTCACACTGGGCACCATGAATATCGCTTTTGCGCTCACCCAGATTTACTCGAGGGCCCAGACCGTGAGCAACTTACCGGACGCCCATCTGTTCTGGGGCAACACCTTCAGGCTGGGCGAGACGGTTTTTACCTATGGGGTGGTGCTGGTGATTGTGCTGTATCTGCTGGTCTGGTTCTTCCTGAGCGAGACCGCGCCGGGCCGTCACCTTTACGCGGTGGGCAACAACCCCGAGGCCGCCCGCCTGATGGGGATTCCTACCCAGCGGGTGCTGCTTTTGACCTACACCATAGCGGGCTTCTTTTACGGGATTGCCGGCTGGCTTCTAATTTCACGCACCAGCGTGGCCGACCCCAACGCCGGGCAGACCGAAAACCTCGAGACCATCACCGCCGTGGTGCTGGGGGGTACCAGCCTGTTTGGGGGCCGGGGGATGATCCTGGGCACTCTGCTGGGGGCCATTATCGTGGGGGTTTTTCGCAACGGTCTGACCCTGATGGGGGTCTCCTCGGTCTATCAGGTCTTGATTACCGGCATCCTGGTGATTCTGGCGGTGGTGGCTGACCAAGTCTCTAAACGAAGGGGCTAAATATGGAACTGAATCCGGTGCAAAATACCCAGGCGAACCCAATCCCCGAACCCACACCCGCCCCCAAGCCCAAGGTGGTGCTCGAGGCCCGCGGTCTGGTCAAGCGCTACGGGCACGTGACCGCCCTGGACGGCGCCGACTTCGAGCTGCGCGAAGGGGAGATTCTGGCGGTGATTGGCGACAACGGCGCGGGCAAGTCTACCCTGATCAAAGCCCTCTCGGGGGCCATCATTCCTGACTCGGGCGAGATATACCTGGACGGCAAGCAGGTACACTTCCGAAGCCCCATTGACGCCCGCAAAAATGGCATCGAGACGGTCTATCAGGATCTGGCGGTGGCCCCGGCCATGACCATTGCCGAGAACCTCTTTCTGGGCCGGGAAATTCTGCGACCAGGCTGGTTCGCCCGACTGATTCGCTGGATTGACAAGAAAAAGATGCTCGAGGAAGCCATCAACGATATGCAAGACCTGAAAATCGGCATTCGCTCCATGAGCCAGGCCGTCGAGACCCTCTCGGGCGGCCAGCGGCAAGGGGTGGCGGTGGCCCGCAGCGCGGCCTTTGCCCGACATGTGGTCATCATGGACGAGCCCACTGCGGCCCTGGGGGTGAAGGAGGGCAACATGGTGCTCGAGCTGATCCGGCGGGTGCGCGACAGCGGTCTACCGGTCATCATTATCAGCCACAACATGCCCCACGTGTTTGAAATTGCCGACCGCATCCACATCCAGCGCCTGGGCAAGCGGGCCGCCGTGGTCAACCCTAAAAAAATCAGCATGTCCGACACGGTGGCGGTCATGACCGGGGCCAAAAGCCCTGAGGAGCTGAGCCCCGAGGTGCTGGCTTGAGCATCGGGGGCACGAACAGGTGGCAGAGGCACAACCCCTGGGATAGCCTGGCGTAATGTTCCTTGGCATAGACCTGGGTACGGGCTCCTGTAAGGCCTTGCTGCTCTCGAGCGAAGGAGCTGTCCTTGCCGAGGCCAGTGAGGCCTATCCCGTCCACGCCCCCAGGCCCGGCTGGGCCGAGTCCGACCCGCTGGACTGGTGGCAGGCGGTGGGCAGAGCCGTCCGGGCTGTAGTAGATGGGCATGCCGCAGAAGTTCGGGCCGTGGGCCTCTCGGGCCAGATGCACGGCGTGGTGCTGACAGACGCAAGCGGAACCCCCCTGTACCCCGCGATGCTCTGGGCTGATGGTCGCTCGAGCGCCGAACTTGAAGCGCTTCGCCGACTTCCTGAAACCCAGCGCCGACGGCTGGCCAATCCGCTGGTCGTGGGCATGGCCGCTCCAAGCCTGCTCTGGCTCAAGCAACACCGACCGGAGCTATACAAAGCAGCCCGCTGGGCATTGCAGCCCAAGGACTGGTTACGGCTATGGCTTACGGGAGAGATCGGGAGCGAGCCCTCCGATGCCTCCGGCACGCTCCTCTACGACCTTCTGGCCGATGCCTGGGCCTGGGATGTAGTGGAAGCCCTGGAACTGCACCCTGGCCTATTTCCGCCCCTGGCGCCCTCGAGCCAGACCGCCGGATACCTGCGCCCGGAGGCCGCCCTGCACCTGGGCCTGCCCCCAGGCGTTCCGGTAGCCGCCGGGGCCGCCGATACCGCCGCCGCCCTCCTGGGCTCCGGTTTGCGGGTAGGCGAAGCCCAGCTCACGGTGGGCACCGGGGCCCAAATTACCGTGCTGCTAGCCGAGCCAAAGATAGACCCCTCCCTCCGCACCCACCTGTACCGGGCGGCTCTTCCGGGGCAGTGGTACGCCATGGCCGCCATGCAAAACGCGGGCCTGGCGCTCGAGTGGGTGCGGGCCATGCTGGGCCTGAGCTGGGAACAGGCCTATGCCGAAGCCGCGGAAGCGCCCCCTGGGTGCGAGGGGCTGGTTTTTCTGCCCTACCTGACCGGGGAACGCACCCCCCACCTCGACCCCCTGGCTCGAGGGGTCTGGGCCGGGCTGGGCCGGCACCACCGGCACGGTCATCTGATGCGGGCAGCCCTCGAGGGGGTGGCCTTCAGTCTGCGAGAGGGCCTGGAGGCTTTAGGAGAGGCCGTCCCTCCCCGTAGCCCCTTGCGGCTGGCGGGCGGGGGCACCGCCCACCCTTTCTGGCAGCAGCTCCTGGCCGACATCCTGAAGCGACCCCTGACCGTGAGCCCGGTGCGCTTGGCGTCGGCTCGAGGTGCAGCCTTGCTGGGCGCCATGGCCCTGGGGCTCGAGCTGCCGGTATCTCGGGAACCCTCCGAACCAGCCGCTTTGCCCCGCGCCTCCTACGAGGAGGGTTACGCCCGGTTCAGGCAACTGTATGCCAGGCTGGCTGGGTGGTTTGCGAACGCCTGAATCTTCATCTGGCCGGGGTTTTTGCCGAAATACCTGTCGGTACTTGAAGCCCCGCCACGCGCATACCGTACAATTTCGCCGTGAACTTGCTCAACGAGACTGAAGTGCGGGTTCTGGGCACCCTGATCGAGAAACAGTACGCCACCCCCGACTACTACCCCATGACCGAGAACGCTATTCGGCTGGGGGCCAACCAGAAAAACAACCGCAACCCGGTTACCCACCTGAGCGAAGCCGAGGTGCGCGATGCCCTGGACTCTTTGCAGCGCAAGCGGCTGTGTGGCATGTTCCGCGAGCATGGCGCCCGTGCGCCCAAATACCGGCAGTTTCTGGATCGAGAGTACAAGCTCGAGGCGCCCGCTACCATCGTGATGGCCGTTCTGATGCTGCGCGGCCCGCAAACCCTGGGTGAAATACGGGCCCGGGCCGAAAGCATGAACCACAAGTTTGCCTCGCTCCAGGAAGCCGAGGCGGTGGTGCAAACCCTCATGCAACTGACCCCAAATCCGCTGGTCACGCAACTGGAGCGCCAGCCCGGCGAGCGGGAGGTACGCTATGCCCACCTCCTGGCCGGAACCCCGGCCCCCGTCGTCCGGATAGAGGAAAAAAGTGAGCTGGAAAGCCGGCTGGAAGCCCTGGAAGCAGAGGTGCGAGATTTGCGGGTGGTGGTGGAGGAGCTCAGGAAGGCGCTGGGGGGCTAAAGGCAACAACCGAGACCTTTGTGGCCTCGGCTGCCCTCTTGGTGGGCGATGTAGGATTTGAACCTACGACCCCACGCGTGTGAAGCGTGTGCTCTCCCGCTGAGCTAATCGCCCGTGCTGGCTTGCTCGCGCAAGCGCACTCAAAAGGGTAACACCCGCTTTTAGGCGTGTCAAGCTGTGCGCTGGGTATGATTATCGGCATGGAACAGGCTTTGCTCGTAAAAATTGGAGGTAGCCTGAAGGAAGCGGGCGAGTTGCTGGACGAAGTAAGCGCCTACCCCGGCCCCCTTGTGCTGGTGCATGGGGGCGGCCCCCGCATTGGCGAGTGGCTCAACCGGATGGGCTTCGAGACCCACTTTTACCAGGGGTTGCGAATCACCCCCCCCGAGCAGATGGAGGTGGTGGAGATGGTGCTCACCACCCTGGGCAAACAACTCGCCGAGGGCCTTTCACGCCGAGGGCGGCCCAGCGTGGCCCTGACGGGGCGCGATGCCGGGCTGCTCGAGGCCCGCTTACGGGATCCCGTACTGGGCCGGGTCGGTGAGGTCAGCAAGGTCAACACCCCGGTTCTGGAAAGCCTGCTCCAGGCGGGCCTGACCCCCCTGGTAGCCCCCATCGGTCTCGATCCGCAAGGCCCCCTCAACATCAACGCCGACACCGCCGCCGGGGCCATCGCCGGAGCCCTGCACCTTCCGGCAGTCTTCCTGACCGATGTGGTGGGGGTTCTGCGCGACCCTAAAGACCCCAGCAGCCGCTTGGCCCAGCTCAGCCAGGCCCAGGTGCGGGGCTTGATCCAGGACGGCACCATTTCCGGGGGCATGATTCCCAAGGTCGAGGCTGCCCTGAATGCCATTAGCAAAGGCGCTCCCTGGGCCAGCATTGCCAGGGGAACCCAGGGCATCTTGCAGGCAGTGCTGGAAGGCACGGCAGGGACGCGGGTGGTGGCATCGTAACCGTTATCTTGGCTTTTGCACCAACCATCCCCGGTATCAGGTCGTAAACCCGTCCGGAGCCTTACGCCCATTGAGCCTCTGGCCTTCAGCTTCAGGCTTTCGGCATTTCCCCATGCCCGTTTGACGACCCCTTACGTGAAGTGGCACAATCGCCTCTATGCGAGCGGTCTGGATGGAGTCCAGGGGCGGCCCGGAGGTTTTGCGCTACGCCGAGATAGCGGCCCCGGCGGTAGAAGCCGGGCAGGTTCGGGTGGCCGTGAAGGCGGTGGCCCTGAACCACCTGGATATCTGGGTTCGCAAGGGGGTAGCCAGCCCCAAACTGCCGCTGCCGCACATCCTGGGCTCCGATGTAGCCGGGGTGGTGGAAACGGTGGGCGCGGGTGTGGAGGGCCTCGTGCCGGGGGATGCCGTGGTGCTGAACCCTGGGGTCTCCTGTGGCCGCTGCGAGCGGTGCCTGAGCGGGCAGGATAACCTCTGCCCGCAGTACCAGATCCTGGGCGAACATCGCTGGGGTGGGTACGCAGAGCTCATTGCGGTACCGGCAGCCAACGTCCTGCCCAAACCGGCCAACCTGAGCTGGGCCGAGGCCGCCTCGGTGCCCCTTACCTTCCTGACCGCCTGGCAGATGGTGGTGGACAAGCTCCAGGTCAGACCGGGCGAGGACGTGCTGGTGATGGCCGCCGGTTCGGGGGTTTCGGTGGCCGCCATTCAGATTGCCAAGCTGTATGGGGCACGGGTCATTGCCACCGCCAGCAGCGAGGAGAAGCTGGCCCAGGCCAGGGCGCTGGGTTCGGACGAAACGGTCAGCTACGCCCACCCGGACTGGTTCAAGGAGGTTCGCAGGCTTACCGGCGGCAAGGGCGCCGATGCGGTGGTGGACCACACCGGCGCCCAGTACTGGGAGGGGGTAATCAAGGCCACGGCCTGGGGTGGGCGCATCTGCCTGGTGGGGGCCTCCTCGGGGTACGAAGCCACAACCCCCCTCTCTCACGTCTTTTACCGGCAGCTTTCCATTTTTGGCTCCACCATGGGCTCCAAGAGCCGCCTCTTCCCCATTCTCCGCTGGGTGGCCGAGGGCCGGCTCAAGCCCATCGTGGGGGCCACTCTGCCCCTCGCGCAAGCCGCCGAGGGACACCGGCTGCTGGAAGAGCGCCGGGTGTTTGGCAAGGTGGTTTTGGAAGTTTAGTGCGGGTAAAAGACTGCCTATGGTCGATGGTCTATAGTCTCTGGCCGCTTGTAACCGATGCCTCAGTCCGGGGCCTTTTTGTGCTCAAATAAAGAAATGGAGGGCGGGTGCTGAACCCTCGAGGTTTACTGCTAACCCTCATCCCTCGGCGAAGGAAAACAGGGTCAAGTTTGATACATAACCTTGCACCCAGTTCGCATAACGCATGTGTGGAAGGGCTTCCCTGCTCGAGACCATGACCCCAGTGAGCCGCAGGCCGCTGACTTAAAGACAGGCGGTTTGCGTCTTGTGGCTTTGCACGTAGACCAACGCCGCACGTACTGCATGCCGTGCAGCACGCAAAGGTTGGCGGGGGTTGGGGTCGAGCAAATACACTTCGATGCCCTGCAGCAAGAGGGCTTTGAAGAACTCTTCTTTTCCGCGCCAGTCTTGTATTTGCTGCACCTCGAGGTCGCCCAAACCCGTTACAGCGCTTGGAAATTGGCGGGCCATGTCGCATGATGTAAAGAGCAGAGCTAGGGGTGGCCCTGTCTGAAGCAGGAGCGGTTGCTCAAGCGCACCGAGATAGTAGATTGGGCCGTCTAGATGTAGCATACACATCTAGCGTAGCGGACAACCCCGCCGCAACACAGGAAGCGAGAAAGAAAAACAATGAAGACGGCTTTGTTTATTGACGGCTCCTACATGTACGATGCGGCCAAGCGTTTGGGGTGGAACATTGACCACCGGAAGGCGATTGGGGTTTTCTCCAAGCCCGAGGATCTGTACAACGCCTTCTATTACGCCCCCGTCACCGACAGCAACGACGAGCGCCAGCAGAAATTCCTCGACGCGCTGGTGTTCATGGGCTACACCGTGCGCAGCCGGGAAGCCCACGGCGACCCCCGCTTCGAGGCCATGATCGCCACCGATTTGCTGATTACCGCGCCCCGCTGGGAGCGGGCAGTGGTGGCGAGCGGCTCGGGCGACTTAGCCCATACCCTCTCGGCCCTCCGGGCCCAGGGCAAGGAGATTCACCTGCTGGGGGTGCCCGAACTCACCGACCTCGAGCTGCGCAACCAGAGCGACCGCTATCTGGACTTGCGCGAGTTGCAGGCCCAGCTCGAGCGCACCGGCGGTGGACGGCGCGCCTATCCTGCCGTCAGCGAGGAGAGCTTTGGCGGCGAGGAGCAGACCAGCGCCGCCCGCCGACTGATGGATAACCTCGAGGACGAGTTACAGTAAAACGGCACGAACGCTAACCCCTACCTGTCCGGTAGGGGGTTTTTCACGTCCACTCCTTGATAGGAACCAGCTCGCCCCCCTCCACAACCTTGCGCTTGGGGCGATAGGCGTTGTCGAACCAGATTTCCAGCACGGCCCGATCGAGGTGCTGCGGCGAGACGATAATCTTACGCACGTAGTACCCCCCCTCGTCGGAGGTGGAAATCTCGCTGCCCTTGGTGAGCCGTAACTCTACGATATCGCCACTCCGAGCGGTGCGCACCCGTACCCGAAAAGCGGTATCGCCCTCGCGCTGAATGTGTTCATCGGGTTTGCGAAACAGACCGAACATGCTTTCAGTCTAATACCGGATTCAAAAAGACAGTCGCCAGAACCAAAACCCAGGAGGTTTTTGAAGCCGGATGGTTCGAAATACGTGAAGAGCGCTCTGTCCATTCTATCTAATGGCCAGCACACGCCCACCCGTGAGCGCCAGCAGTTCGTTTGGGGAAAGTGCAAAGAGTGCAAACGGAGTTCCACCCGCAGCATAGATGCGCTCATATTGCAGCAGATCGGGGTCAATCAGGGCTTCCAGGTGCTGGGCATGGCCTACCGGTGGCACCCCACCAATGGCAAAGCCGGTCACTCTGCGGACATACTCGGCATCGGGCTTGACCAGCTTTTCCCCCAGTTCTGCTTCGATCCGGTGGGTGTTGACCCGGTTGGCTCCCGAAACCAGCAGTAAATAGGGTTGTCCACTAATGGCCCCTCGAAAAATCAGTGATTTGACAATCTGGCCCACCGTACAACCCACGGCATCGGCGGCTTCCTGGGCGGTGCGGGTCGAGGCAGCCAGCTCCTGCACCCGCAGGTGGCTAAAGCCTTTCCGGTGCAAGGCATCCTGCACCTTTTGCGCGCTGGGCGAGAGCTTCATCGGGAGAGTTCGTCCAGAATGCCACACAGCAAGGCGATGCGGGCCGGGATTTGCGGTATGTAGACGTTCTCGGTGAGCTGATGGGCCGCCTCGCCGAACAAGCCCAGCCCATCCAGGGTGGGTACGCCCAGAGCCGCCGTGAAGTTGCCATCCGAGCCGCCCCCTACCCTTCCAGGCCCTAGCTCTAGGCCCACTTCGGCCCCGATACGCCGGGCCATCTCGAACAGCTCGAGCGAAGCCGGGGAAGGCTCCATGGGGGGTCGGTTCAGGCCACCCTCGAGCGAGAGCGACGCCCCCGGCAGCACCGGCTGCAAAGCCCGGAGTTCGCGCTCCACCCGCTCGGCCTCGGCCATGGTCCAGGCCCGCAGGTCGATATCCACCCAGGCCGTGGCCGCCACCACGTTGCTGGTCGTCCCGCCCTTGATGACGTTGGGCCCCAGGGTGGTGCCCTGGTTCCAGTCTTGCAGGGCCACAATTTTGGGAATCTGGTGGGCCAGCTCCACAATGGCGTTGATGCCCTTTTCAGGCTCGACGCCCTGGTGGGCGGGCTTGCCGTGGGCGGTGAGGCGGTACTGGCCCACCCCTTTGCGGGCTACCTTGAGGTCGCCGTTGCCCATGGGCGCCTCCAACACCAGCACCAGGTCGTTGCGCCGGGCTCCGGCCTCGATGGCCGCCCGCGAAGCCTGCGAACCCACCTCCTCGTCGGGGGTGAAGAGCAGCTCGAGCTGGGGTCTGCCCAGACTCAGGGCCGCATTGGTGCGCAGGGCCCACAGAAGCTGCACGATGTTGCCCTTCATGTCGTAGACGCCGGGGCCATAGGCCCGTTCGCCCTCCACTTTCCAGGGCACCGCAAAAGCGCCCACCGGATGTACGGTGTCGAAGTGGCAGAGCACCAGCACTTTTTTCCCGCTCCCCGGCACCTGTACGCGGAGCATGGGGCCGTTCTCGGTTTCCTGGCGCTCGAGCCTTCCGTAAGGCTCAAACTGCTCTGCAATCCAGCGGGCCACCCGATCCAGACCGGGAAGGTCGTAGGAGGGGGCCTCGAGGGTCACGATGGCTTCTAAGTCTTGCAGGATGGCGGGCAGTTGGGGTTGCAGGTGTTCCAGAGGCTTCACAGGCCCATACTAACGCCGTTCAGCATCAGTGAACAGGCTTTTTCGGCCCTGAGCATCGCACGCCTGACCAGTGCGAAAAGCCGCCTTAGTCCTGAGCCGTATTAGATTTCCCATGAACAAAGGAAATCACAATTATTTCGTCAGCCAGAATCATGTACGACATGCGATACTCGCCGACCACTGCCATCCGAATATCACTGCGGTTGTAGTCGGGGTGAGGTTTGGCCGCTTCGGGGAACTGTTCAATCAACTCCAACATTTCGCGCAGCTTGCGATTCAACTGGCGAAGCCTGGTCGAACTGCTCTGTCGTAGGCGGGCCTCGTCACGCTGCAACTCCGCGCCCTCAGACCACCTAATCCGCATTACCTTCCCTATTCAACTTCTTCAATACGGCTTCGTTGGAAACCATTTTGCCCTTCAGCGCATCGGCCAAGCCCTCCACCATGGCTTTGTATTCACGCAATTGAAGTTCCATTTTTTGGTATTCTTCCACCCCCATCATGACCGCAGCCGAGTAGCCATTGTGCGTGACCAGCACAATTCCGCCCTCTTCACGCAGCCGCTTGAGAATTGGGGAGGCATTCGAGCGAAACTCCGAGATGGGAATTACATTGTTCGCAATGTCCAGGGTGGGCATGCAAATATTGTACATAATTTTCATGAGCGATTCTAGCCTCGAGCCTTTCTCGTCCCAGTGGTTGAGGCTTGATACCAGCACCAGCCAAGCGCTTCGGGGTTCCTCTTTCTGCTATCCTATTGCGGTGTTAGCGCATCGCCCCGATATCAAGGCTCAGCTCAAAGAAGCCATCGCCCAGGGCCTGCAAGCCCTGGGGTTGAGTGAATTGCCCGAAATCATTGTGCAGGAGACCCCAGCCGGCAAGGAAGGCGATTACGGCACGCCCATCGCGATGAGCCTGGCCCGCACCCTGCGAAAAGCCCCCCCGCAAATTGCCGCCGACCTGGTGCAGAATATCCAGCTACCCGCCTGGGTGCGTCGCACTTTTGTGGTGGGGGGTTACCTGAATTTCGAGCTGGATCCCGCTTTTTTGGTGCAGGCGGCCACCCTACCCATTACGCCCTTCCCGCGAACCGAGGGCAAGGTGCTGCTGGAGCACACCTCGGTCAACCCCAACAAGGAACTGCACGTGGGGCACCTGCGGAACATCTGCCTGGGCGACTCGCTGGCGCGAATCCTGCGCTATGCCGGGCGCAGGGTGGAGGTCATGAACTACATTGACGACACCGGACGGCAGGCCGCCGAGAGCCTGTACGCCCTGCGGTACTTTGGCCTGGAAACCCCCCCCGCCGGCACCAAGTACGACCACTGGGTCGGCGATGCCTACGTGCGGCTGCACCAGGAGCTGGAAGACCCCCAGAAGAAAGCCGTGATCGAGAAAGGGGTACAGGAGACACTGCATCGCCTCGAGGCAGGCGAGCTGCGCCCCGAAGTGGATAAAATCCTGCGTTCGCAGCTGCAAACCATGTACCGCCTGGGGGCCGAGTACGACGCCCTGGTCTGGGAGTCGGACATCGTGCGCGAGGGCCTGCTGGGCCAGGCCATGAAAGCCCTCGAGGGCTCCCCTTACGTCTCGCGCCCCACCGAGGGCAAGTATGCCGGGGCTTTGGTGATGGACACCAGCGCCTTCATTCCCGGTCTGGAAGACCCCTACCTGGTGCTCATTCGCTCCAACGGCACCAGCACCTACACCGCCAAGGACATCGCCCTGCAGTTCTGGAAGATGGGCCTGCTACAGGGCATCAAGTTTGTGGAGTACGACACCCAGCCCAGCGGCGCCCCCCTCTACAGCACCCATCCTGAAGGGGTGGTCATGCCCTTTGGGGGGGCCAGCGAGACCATCAACGTGGTGGACGCCCGCCAGAGCCATGCCCTGCGGGTGGTGCAGGCTTCCCTCGAGGTCGAGGGGCGGCACGACCTGGCCGAGCAATGCTTCCACCTGGCCTACGAAACGGTGCTGCTCGAGGGCCGTCAGATGTCCGGGCGCAAGGGCATTGTGGTAAGCGTGGACGAGGTGATGGACGAGGCCGTCCGGCGGGTACGGGCGGTGATTGCCGAGAAAAACCCCGACCACCCCAACCCCCAGGAGGCCGCCGAGCAGATTGGCGTCGGCGCGGTGCGCTTCGCCATGATCAAAACCGAGGCCAAAAAGCAGATTGATTTCCGCTACGACCAGGCCCTGAGTTTCGAGGGCGATACCGGGCCTTACATCCAGTACGCCTACGCCCGGGCCGGCTCTATTTTGCGCAAGGCCGAAGAACAGGGGGTTTTGCAGGAAGAGGCCGATTACGCCCAGGCCACCGCCTACGAGATTATCCTGGCGAAAAACCTCCTGCGCTTTCCCGAGGCCGTGCAGGATGCCGCCCGCAACAAGGCTCCGCATATCGTGGCCCAGTATTTGCTGGAACTGGCCGCCGCCTGGAGCAGCTTTTACAATGCCAAAACCCCGGATGGCAAGTCGGCGACCCCCGTGCTGACCGCGCCCCCTGGGCTGCGCGGGGTGCGCCTCGAGCTGGTCAAGGCCCTGCGGCAGACCCTCCGGCAGGGGTTGGAATTGCTGGGCTTGCAGGCGCCGGAGGTGATGTAGATCGGCAGATTAAGGTTTCTTGAACATCTCGAATGCGCTTTTTGGCCCGCGAAACCCTGTGCCGATGAAGTAAAACCCCCCCTTTGGGGGTTTCTGAGTAATAGCTATTGATTACTCACCATCGACATATGAGAATGAAAAAGGTTTGCTGATGATGCGCACGGTTGCCCTTTTGACCCTGTTGGCCCTGACCCCGGCTTTTGCCCAGGCGCCCCGCCTGACCACCCCCGAGGAGGTGGCCCGGGTGGAGGTGATTCGCCGGGCCTTGCCTGCAGTGGTCAAGATTTTTGGCATCCTGCGCGACCCCCAGACCGGCAACGAAGGCCCCACCAACGGCTCGGGGTTTTTTTATGCACCCAGCCGCATCATCACCAACTACCACGTGGTACAGGACTTGCGCGACATCAGCGTGGAGCTCTTTGATGGGCGCTCCTTCCCGGCCCAGGTGTTTGCGGTGGACAAGGGCATTGATATCGCCATCCTGACCGTGCAGGGGGTAACGGCCCCCGCCCAGCTTTCCTTCGCTAGCTCGCAGAATCTGCCGGTGGGCATGGGGCTGGTGGTGATTGGCAGCCCCTTTGGACAGCGCAACCTGGCCTCCTACGGCATTCTGGCCGGAACCGGCCCCACCGCGGCAGAGAAAAACGACCTTGACCCCGAGGTGGGCGCGGAAATTGGCGACCTGCTCTTCACCGATGCCCGCATCGTGCAGGGCAACTCGGGGGGCCCGGTGCTCGACCT
Organism: Meiothermus sp. CFH 77666; assembly: GCF_017497985.1. Lineage (NCBI taxonomy): Bacteria > Thermotogati > Deinococcota > Deinococci > Thermales > Thermaceae > Meiothermus > Meiothermus sp. CFH 77666. The sequence continues at coordinate 30,921 of NZ_JAGDFV010000026.1, read as the reverse complement.
GCAAGGCCGGGTGGTGGGGGTGGCCAACGCCACCCTGGGCGACCTGAGCGGGGTAGGCGGAGTGGGGGTGGCCATTCCGGGTGACCTGGTGCGGCAAAGCGTGAGCGACCTCGAGCGCTTCGGGGTGCCCCAGCGGGGCACCCTGGGCGCCACCCTGCTCGACCTGGGCGAACTGGACCCCATCCTGCTGGGGCGGGTGGGCTTGCTTTCCACCCGCGGGGCCATGATTGAAAAGGTGCAGCCCGGCGGCCCCGCCGCTCGCGCGGGCTTACGCCCGGCCCAGCGCGACCAGCGCGGCAAGCTAATCAGCCTGGGCGACGTCATCCTGGCCGTCAATGGCCGCACCATGCGCAACGCCGGCGAGGTCACCCAGACCATTGCCCGCTACCGCCCTGGCGATCGGGTCAATCTGACCATCTGGCGCAACGGACGGCGGCTGGATGTCACGCTGACGATGATTGCCAGGCGCTGATGCGCCTGCCGAGGGTCGAGGGTCAAGCGCTCAATCACAAACAGCCCTTGACACTCGGCCCTCAACCCTGGACGCTATAGCACGATGTATATCGCCATCGAGGGTGTGATTGGGGTGGGCAAGACCACCCTGGCCCGGCTGCTGGCCGAGCGGCTGGGGGCCGAGAGTCTGCATGAGGTGGTGGAGGAGAACCCCTTTTTGCCGCTGTTCTATCAAGATCCGGTGCGCTACGGCTTTAAGGTGCAGGTGTTTTTCCTCCTCTCGCGCTACAAGCAACTGCTGCCCCTCTCGCAGCCCAGCCTGTTTGCGCGGGGGGTGGTGGCCGACTATCTGTTCGACAAGGACGCAATCTTTGCCGCCATGAACCTGAGCGGGGCCGAGTGGGAGCTGTACAACGACCTCTACACCCACCTCTCGCCCAAGCTGCCCACCCCCGACCTGACCCTCTACCTGCGGGCCCCCCTGCCGGTCATACTGGAGCGCATCCGCCGCCGGGGAAGGGTTTTCGAGAAGCAGATGGAACCCGAGTACCTGGCCCGCCTGAGCGAGTTCTACGAGCGCCACTTCGCTACCTACCCCAATCCCCTATGGATACTGGACACCCAGGAGTTCAACTTTGCCGAGCGCGAGGCCGACCGGGACTGGGTGGTGCGGCGCGTACAGGAAAGATTGGGCATCCCGGCAGCCAACCCGGGGCATGCTGGCCCTACCTCGAGCCCTGCGGGCCTCGAGCGCTCTTGAAGCATCCAACACCGCCTTGTTTTTGGCCCTAGACCCCCGACGCTGAACCCTCGACGCCCATGTATATCGCCATTGCAGGGAATATTGGCTCCGGTAAGTCCACCCTGACCGGACTGCTGGCCCAACGCTATGGGCTTTTGCCGGTCTACGAGGCCGTGGACGAGAACCCCTACCTGGCCGACTTCTACGCCGACATGAGGCGCTGGGCCTTCCAGTCGCAGGTATTCTTCCTGGCCAAGCGACTGGCCCAGCACCTCGAGCAGATCAACCCCGCCCAGCACGTGGTGCAGGATCGCACCATCTTCGAGGATGCCTTTATCTTCGCCCAGAACCTGTGGCTCGAGGGCCACCTCTCCGAGCGGGACTGGCAGACCTACCTGGCCCTCTACGAGGGTATTGCGCCCGCGCTACGCAAGCCCGACCTGCTGATTTATGTGCGGGCCTCGGTTGAAACCCTGCAAGCCCACATTGCCCGCAGGGGGCGGGCCTACGAGCAAACCATCCCCACCGAGTACCTAGCCTCGCTCAACCGTCTCTACGAAGCCTGGGTTGGGGCCTACGACCTCTCGCCGGTGCTGGTGATTTCCAGCGACACCGTCAACTACGCCGAAGATGAAGAAGCCCGCGAGCTCATGTTTCGGATGCTGGAAGCCTACGGCCTGAGCACCCCGCTGGTTTAGTCCGCCGCCACACCCACCTTCTGCCGGATCTCGGGAATCCGGGCCAGGAAGGCCCCGGTAGGGCTGTTGGTCTGGGCCACGTCTTCGGGGGTACCTTCGGCCACAATCTGGCCCCCGCGTGCGCCCCCCTCCGGCCCCAGATCCACCACCCAGTCGGCGGTCTTGACCACGTCCATGTTGTGCTCGATCACCACCACGGTATTGCCCCCCTCTACCAGGCGGTGCAGGACGGAGAGCAGCTTGGCGGTGTCCTCGAAGTGCAGACCGGTGGTGGGCTCGTCGAGGATGTACAGGGTGCGCCCGGTGGAGCGGCGGCCCAGTTCGGTGGAGAGCTTAATGCGCTGGGCCTCGCCGCCCGAGAGGGTGGGCGAGGGTTGGCCCAGCTTCATGTAGCCCAGGCCCACGTCCACCATCAGTTGCAGCTTGCGGGCAATGGTGGGGATATTTTCAAAGAAGCCCAGCGCCTCCTCTACGGTCATGTCCAGAACGTCGGCGATGTTCTTGCCTCTGAGCTTTACCTCCAGGGTTTCTTTGTTGTAGCGCTTGCCCTTGCAGACCTCGCACTGTACATAGAGGTCGGGCAGGAAGAGCATCTCGATCTTTTTGGTGCCGTCGCCGCTGCAAGCCTCGCAACGCCCCCCTTTGACGTTGAAGCTGAAGCGCCCGGCCTCGTAGCCGCGCTTGCGGGCCTCGGGGGTCTTGGAGAAGAGGTCCCGAATTTCGTCGAAGATGCCGGTGTAGGTAGCGGGATTGGAGCGGGGGGTGCGGCCAATGGGCGACTGGTCAATCTCAATGACCTTATCCAGGTGCTCGATGCCCTCGAGGCCGTCGAAGCGGCCCGGAATGGCCTTGGCCCGCATCAGGTCTCGAGCCAGCGCAGCATAAAGGATGTCGTGAACCAGGGTGGACTTACCCGACCCTGACGGCCCGGTAATGGCCACAAACTTCCCCAGCGGAACTCGGAGGGTGATGTTCTTAAGGTTGTGCTCCCGGGCCCCCTTGACCACCAGCCACTTGCCGTTACCCTTGCGCCGGGTTTTGGGAACTGCAATGTGCTTGCTGCCCCGCAGATAGGCCCCGGTCAGGCTCTTTGGGTGGGCCAGAATGTCCTCGAGCCGCCCCTCGGCCACCACCTCGCCCCCGTGTACCCCAGCCCCCGGCCCCATATCCACAATCCAGTCCGCCTCGCGCATGGTTTCTTCGTCGTGCTCCACCACCAAGAGGGTGTTGCCCAGGTCGCGCAGCTTCTTGAGGGTGGAAAGAAGGCGCTGGTTGTCGCGGGGGTGCAGCCCGATGGAGGGTTCGTCCAGCACGTAGAGTACCCCGGTCAGGCCCGAACCCACCTGCGTTGCCAGCCGAATCCGCTGGGCCTCGCCGCCCGAGAGGGTGTTGGCCGAACGGTCGAGGGTCAGGTAGTCCAGGCCCACATCCTCCAGAAACCCCAGCCGGCTGTAGATCTCGCGCCAGATGGGAGCGGCCACCTGCACCTGGAACTCGTTCAGGTTGCGGTGCTCCCTGGGCTCAGCCAGGCCCTCGAGGGGGATGCGATAGGCCTTGAGCTGCTCCCCCACCTCGAGCAGGTTGTTGTGAGCCACTGCCTGGAAGAACTGCTTGGCCTCGCGCACCGGCAGGTTGGAGACCTCGGCAATGTTGAACTGCCCTACCCGCACCGAGAGCACCTCCCGCTTGTAGCGCGTACCCGCGCAGGCCGGGCAGGCCTTGAGGGTCATGTAGGCTTCCAGCGCCTCGCGCAGCCCTTCGGACTCGGTCTCGCGGTAGCGGCCCTCGAGCCAGGGCACCACCCCCTCGTAGCTCACCATAAAGCGCATGGTCTCGCGCCCGTTGCGCCGGAAGACCACCTCAAAAGGCTCGGGCAGGCCGTACAGCACCGCCTGCTGAGCCTTTGGCGAGAGCTGTTTGAAAGGGGTCTTCATGTCGAAACCCAGGTGCTCCGAGAGCGCCCGCAACCGATCCCACAGGTAGCCCTTGCCGTTGTCGCGGCCCTTGCTCCAGGGGATGATGGCCCCCTCGGCCAGCGAGAGCTCGGGGTTCACAATCAGCTCGGGGTCGAAGACCTGGTTGTAGCCTAGGCCCGAGCAGTCCGGGCAGGCGCCGTAGGGTGCGTTGAAGGAGAAGATGCGGGGCTCGAGCTCCTCCAGCACGCTCCCGTGCTCCGGGCAGGCGAACTTTTCCGAGAAAAGCTCTTCATTGCCGCTATCCGGGTACAAAACCCGCATCAGCCCCTCGCCCCGCAGGAGTGCCAGCTCCACCGACTCGGCGATGCGGGCGCGTTCCTCCGGCTTCAAGACCACCCGATCCACCACCAGGTCAATGTCGTGCTTCTCGTACTTCTCCAGCCTGAGCCCCAGGGCTTCTTCCAGGGTATAGATCACGCCGTCTACTCGCACCCGGGCGTAGCCCTCTTTTTGCAGTTGCTGGAACTCCTTGCGGTACTCGCCCTTGCGCCCCCGCACCACCGGGGCCATCAGGATGGCCTTGGTGCCCTCGGGCTGGCGAAAGAGCCGGTCGGTGATCTCCGAGGCCGACTGCCGCTCGATGGGCCGCCCGCAGTGGGGGCAGTAGGCGGTGCCCACACGGGCAAACAGGAGGCGCAGGTAGTCGTGTACCTCGGTGACCGTACCCACCGTGGAGCGAGGGTTGTGCGAGGTGGTCTTTTGGTCAATGGAGATAGCCGGCGAAAGCCCCTCGATGCTCTCCACATCGGGCTTTTCCATCACCCCCAAAAACTGCCTCGCATACGACGACAGGCTCTCCACGTAGCGGCGCTGCCCTTCGGCGTAAATGGTATCGAAGGCCAGGGTGCTCTTGCCCGAGCCCGAGACCCCCGTAATGACGATGAACTGCCCCCGGGGCAGTTCAACGGTAATGTTCTTCAGGTTGTGCTCTTTGGCTCCCCGGACGATAATCCTGTCCATCCGAGCACTATAACACCCGCCCCTGGGTTATGTAAATAACATAGCTTCAATACGAAAAGGGTGTATGCTATGGGGTTTACCGCACCACCAGGTCGGCCACCCAGACAATCTCGCAGGCCCCGTTGCCGGTGTCGTGGCGAATGGTGGAGGTGTTCCAGTAAAAACCATTGGGGCCCTTCACGTTGACCAGAAACCCCCGGATACGCACCAGGTTGCCGGGCTTGAGGCGCTCCAGGCGCACCCGAATGTTGTCATTGCCCGGAATCAGGTGCATGTTGGCGCTGCTGACCACAATTTCCCCCACCGGGATGGGCGGATCCCCGCGCCAGGCATAAAAGTAGAAGCGATCCGACTGGCGGATGCTCAGCTGGCGAATCACCGCAGTGTCGGACATCCGGCCCCAGCCCAGGGCCAGGTCTACCGGGGAAATTGCCGCGGCGGCATCGTAGCGATAGAGACGCCTGGAAAGTACGCGGGCCTCGAGCTCAAAGTAGGCCACTGGCTCGAACTGATAACCGGGTTTCTCCAGCCGCACCTCGCTTTCTGGCGTGAGTGGGGTCTGGAAGGGCGCACGAGGAGCCAGCACCCCCGGCGGGCGGGCGATGGGCCGGGCCTGCACCTCCCGGATCAACCAGAAGGTACTCCCCGCCAGGATGAGCATTAGCCAGAAGAGCCGCACCTTCGCAGTCTAGCCGCAGATAGCCAGCAAGGCCGGTCAAATTTCATCCTTGGCCAGGTCGTTGAAGCGCACGTGCTGGGCGTGGAACTGAAGCTCTACGGTTCCGGTAGGGCCGTTGCGCTGCTTGCCCACAATAATCTCGGCGATTCCGGCTTTTTCGGAGTGCGGGTTGTAGTATTCGTCGCGGTAGATGAACATGACCAGGTCGGCGTCCTGCTCGATAGAGTTGTGCACGATGATGTTGTTAGCAACAAAGTTATGGGGGCCTGGCACCGTAAGGTCGAAAACCTCCTCCTGGCCCGCAGCCTCGATAGAGGTTACGGTGTCCCAGTAAACATCGCTTGCTGCCAGCAGCTTCAATGCCTCCGAACCCAGAGCCTCGGCCATCCGCCGGGTGCGCTCCCGGCTCAGGTTCTGCTTGAAAAGGGTTATGCCGGAATAGGCCATACCCAGAGCTCGGTGCAGCTCCCGGTGGCTCATACCTGAAGCGGCCAGATCGGTTCTGGCAGGCTTTAGCCACAAATCGAGTGGAATTACGTCCCGGTTGGTGTTCTCTGCACGGGCCAGCAAATAGCCCTCGACTTCCGCCAGCGCATTTTGCTTGTAACGCCCCACGGCGCCCACCGCCCGCACAAAGCGTAGCAGGTCGGACTGGCCGCTCACGATCACATGGAACTGATCATGCCCTTTGCCTTTTTGGGGCACCCGCTTGAGTCTGGCGTTGATACCCAGGTGCAGTAGCAGGGTTTGCACGTCCTGGGCCAGCCCCTCACTGCTGCTGGCATAGTAGACCGCGGGGTACGGGGCCTTGCCGCGGCGCAGGCGAATGCAACCGTCGGTAGACCACAAGTGCCGCAAGAATCGAGCAATGGCCGGGGCGGGTTGGGCGAATACCGGCGCCGGAACCCGCTTTTGGTGAGAGCGCAACCCCCAGACGCCCAGCTCCTCGAGCCACACGGCCACCGGGTTGCGCTTACCCCGGCCCAGCGGCTGTGCTGAAGTCAAATAGACCTGCCACCAGCCCCGCTCGCGCTTAATTTTGGGGGTGATGGCCTGGGCAAAAACCGCCCTGGCCAGATCGGCCACGGTTTGCGCCAGATCGCTCTCCTTAGTGGTGTATTGCAGGCTGTGCCGGGGCAGGGTACAGCCATCACCGATCAAGTGACCCAGCAAAGCCAGCTCGTCTTGGCTCAGGCTTTGCCGCTCGTCGGAGGCCAGCCGCCGTGGTAAGGCCAGGTAATCGCCGACCGCCAGCTCGTCCAGCCGCTTCCAGCCCTGAGCCGTGAGGAACTTATGGTTGGCCGTGGCGCGGATGCTACGACCCAGTCGGGTAGTCAGGGCAAACACGGTCTTTATACCGGTCGAGAAAGCACGGCTCACTTTAGCCGGCCTGAGTTGTTGGGTGGTTTCATCGAGCGCGAGCACCTCGAAGCCGCTCTTGCCCACCAGGTCTCGGAGGAGCTGCCTCGAGCCATCCGCCATCTGCACCAGCGTATCTCCACTCAGGCAGCCCGATTCCCTCAAATCGGAGAGCATGGGCCTTTTGTTGGGCCGCGACTCCACCGCCCGGGATAGCTGCGAGAGGGCAATCACGGGGACATTCAGCTCGCGGGCCAGGCCCTTGAGGCCGCGGGAAATCTGGGCAATCTCTTGCTGGCGGTTCTCACCACCGTTCTTACTGCCGCCGGGGCCGGACATCAGTTGCAGGTAGTCAATCACAATCAGGCCCAGCTTGTGCTGGGCGTGCAGGCGGCGGGCGCGGGCGCGCAGTTCCATCAGGGTCATGTCGGAGGTATCGTCAATCAGGATGGCCGCGTCGGAGATGCGGCCTGCCACGTCCACCAGGCGGGAAAAGTCGCGGTCGGTAAGCTGGCCCTGGCGCAGCCGGTTCATATCTATGCGGGCCTCGGAGCAGAGCATCCGGGTGACCAGTTGCACGGCGGGCATCTCCAGCGAGAAGATGGCCACCCCGACCCCTTCGCCCCGCAGAGCCACGTTCTGGGCGATGGTCAGAGCGAAGCTGGTTTTGCCCATGCTGGGACGCGCCGCGATGATGTTGAGCGAACCACTCGTCAGGCCACCAATCAGGGCGTCGAGTTCACGGAAGCCGCTCTTGATGCCATCCACCTGCCCCTTGTTCTCGTAGAGCAGCTGGATGTGTTCGAAGGTCTCGTGGACGAGTTCCTTCATGCTCTGGAACTCGGAGCGGGCCCCCTGGGTGGAGACCTCGAGCACCTTGCGCCCGGCGGTGTCGAGGATGTCCTCCAGGCTCCCTTCCTCGTCGTAGGCCATTTTCATGGCCTCCCCCGCCGCCGTGATGAGCTTGCGCAGCGTCCACTTTTCGGCCACAATCCGCCCGTAGTAGTCGGCATAGGCCGCCGTGGGGGTGTGTTCCGAAAGCCCCACCAGGTACGAGAGCCCTCCGATGTTCTCGAGTTCCCCACTTTGCCGGAGCTGCTCGGAGAGCGTTACCAGGTCTACCGGGTCGCGCCGGGCCCTGAGCGCCACCATGGCCTCCCAGATTTTGCGGTGGGCTTCCTTGTAAAAAGCGTCAGGGGCCAGCAGCCCCTCGAGCCTGTCCAGCACTTCACTATCCAGCAGCACCGAACCCAGCACACTGGCCTCGGCATCCAGATTATGAGGGGGCACACGGCCCTCGAGCGGGGTGGTTGCCATGCGAATGCTCCTATCTACTACACCAATATCAGCAAGTTCTTACTCTATTCAATCCAGGCGGGTTTGGCAAAGGTCAACCGAGTTCAAAGCTCCTGTGCTTGCCAACTACAACAAGCTCTGCTATATTCTTATCTGCCATCGGCGAGCGTTCCGCGATAGCTCAGCTGGTAGAGCGTTCGACTGTTAATCGAATGGTCGCAGGTTCGAGCCCTGCTCGCGGAGCCAGACAACCCAGGGAAACCTGGGTTTTTTTCATAGCCGCCCCGCCTCGATGATGCTGGACAAAAACTGCTGGGTGCGCTCGTGCTGGGGCTGGGAGAATATTTGTTCGGGGGGGCCTTCCTCGTGCACCACCCCTTCGTACATGAAGCAGACTTTGCTGGCCACCTCTTTGGCAAAGCCCATCTCGTGGGTGGCCAGAATCATGGTCATGCCCTCCCGGGCCAGCTCGCGCAGCAGGTTCAGCACCTCCGAGACCAGCTCAGGGTCGAGGGCCGAGGTAATCTCGTCCAGCAGCAGCAGCATGGGCTCCATGGCCAGCGCCCGCACAATGGCCACGCGCTGCTGCTGGCCGCCCGAAAGCTGGTCGGGGTAGGCCCGGGCCTTGTGCTCGAGGCCAATGCGCCGCAGAAGGGCCAGGGCTTTCTCCTGGGCCTCGGCCTCGGGCATCCGGAGCACCTGAGTGGGGGCCAGGGTAATGTTTTGCAGCACGGTCATGTGGGGAAACAGGTTGAAACTCTGGAACACAATGCCCACGTCGCGCCTCAGGGCATTCAAGTCCACCCCTGGCCCGGTGATGCGGTCTCCGTGGAGCCGGATCTCGCCCCCTTGGATCTCCTCGAGGCCGTTCACACAGCGCAGCAGGGTAGATTTCCCGCAGCCCGAAGGCCCAATCAGGCAAACCACCTGGTGTTCCTCCACGCTCAGATTGAGGCCGCGCAGCACCTCGTTGGCGCCAAAGCGCTTGTGTACGTTTTTGACTTCCAGGAAGCTCATTTAGAGCCTCCTGCGCTGAGCGCCCAAACAAAGGCGGGCAGGGCGTCTGGGGTCAAGGGTTTATGGTTCATGGCATCCGCTTTCTGGTTTTCAAACCAACTCCAGGCTTATAACCAACTCTCAGCTACACACAAAGGGTGGGGGTTGGTGGTGGGAGGCAGGCGGTAGTTCTTCCACACCTGCCCCCTGCCCTCTAACCCCTGCTCCCTATCGCCAACCTCCTACGGCATGCAAAGTGTTCAAGCGAACTTGGCATCGCACATCTGGCTCTTCTCCTCTACCCCTGCCGGAAGCGGGCCCGGTCGCGCTCTACCAGCCGGTCTACCAGGCGGGTCTGGGGAATGGTAATCAGGATAAAAAGAATGGCTACTGTGGTCACGGCAGACAGATTGAAGTCGTTGGAGGCGATGATGCGGGCCTGGTTGAAGGCATCTATCACCCCCACCACATTGACCAGCGCGGTGTCTTTTTGCATACCGATGAAGTTGTTGAGCAAGGGCGGAATGATGCGCCGCACCGCCTGAGGAATAATCACAAAACGCAGGGTCTGGCCATAGGAGAGGCCCAGGCTGCGGGCGGCGGCCCACTGGCTGGGGTGGATGCTCTCGAGGCCCGCCCGGTAGACCTCGGCCATGTAGGCCCCGTAGGTCAGGGTCAGGGCCAGCACCGCCAGGGCCTCTAAGGGCAGGCTGCGAAAGAAGCCAATGCCGGTGAGGGGCAGGCCAAAGCCAATCAGGTAAATCACGATGATGGAAGGCAGGCTCAGGAAAGCATCGGTGTAAAAAGTGGCGATGAAGCGAATGGGCTGGGCCGGTTTGCCCGGCAGGAGCTTGGCCACAGCCACCACCAGGCCCCAGACCAGGGAGAAAAACCCTGCAAACAGGAAAATGACCACATTGACCCAGAAGGCTTTGAGAATCAGGCCAAAGGAGTTAGCGATTAGCTCGAGCTGAAAAAAAGTGCGCCCCACAGCCACGTTGTTGGCAATGAAAAACAGTACGAACAACAAAAACAGCAAAAGCGCCCCGGCATAGCCCAGGGTAAACCAGGCCCAGGTGTGGGCCTCGGCGCCATGAACTCTGGCGGCAATCAGGTTTTCGCTTTGCAAAGCCCGCCGGGCTGCGCTCGCCTGCCCCAGGCTGCGGCCCGCGGGGAACAGAAGGCCCAGGGGCAAAAGCGCCACCAGCACCAGCAAAAAGTCGGCCCAGAGCGCCCGAAACTGGTTGACAGACATAACCTGCTTGACCTGCCACATGACCCAAGCCGTCGCCAGCAAGAGCAAAATGGCCAGCGTTAGCGCCACCAGAGCAAATCCAAAGCCATCCCGTGGCAGGGTCGGATTGCGCCGACGTGCTTCCTTGCTGTTTGAGCCCGGCTCCCTCATGGATAAGCGATTTTACTGGAAAAAGCCGGGGGTGCATCTCTGCACCCCCGAGGTGGAACATCGGTACACCGCTTGGTTACGCCACCCCAGGTTTCAAGTTGCCTTTGGACTTTGGATGACGATAGACCTTAGACCATCACCGATTGACTATTGACCTTTACCTAGGGCCGCCAGACCGGCACGGTGGTGGGGTCAATGCCCCATTCCTTGGCAAGATAGGTCTGGGAAAGCTTTTTGAGGGTGCCGTCTTTTTCCAGGGCTTCCAGAATTTTGTCCACCTGCGCCCGGTTGGCGTTGCCCTTGGCAAAAAGGGCCCCGTAGTTCTCGCCGGTCTGGAACTGCCCGACTACCGCCAGGGCGCCATTGGACTTGGCCGCCTCCGAGAGCACAATGGAGGTATCTATGATGAAAGCATCAATCTGACCGGCACGCAGGGCGGTAAAGCCCGCTGCCACATCGGGGAAAACCCGGGTCAGGTTCTGGGGGTGCTTGAGGGTATCGCTCAGGAACTTGGCTGCCGTGGTGGCCTGCTGCACCCCTAAGCGGGCGGTTTTAAGGCTGGCCGGGCCGGTAAATTTGGCCTTGTCGGCAGCCCGCACCAGCACGCCAATGTCGGAGGAGAAGTAGGGGCGGGAGAAGTCCACCACGCGCTTGCGGGCTTCGGTGATGGTGATCTGGGAGAGGGCAAAGTCGAAGTTGCGGGTCTGACCAGCAATCAGCGCATCCCAGGCCACGTTCTGCACCACCACTTTATCCAGCCCGGCGCGGTGGGCAATGTTGGCGGCCAGGCAGTACTCGAAGCCGTCCTTGATGGTGGCGGGGCTATCGCCGTTCCAGAAGCCAGGCCCCGGCAGGTTGGTTTGCACCGTGAGTTGGCCCGCCACCGCAGGACGAATAGGAAACTGTCCTTTTTGGCCGGTTACTTCACAATTGCCAATCCTGGTCTGGGCCATTCCCAGCGAAGCAAGGGTTACTAGACCTACTATCCACAGTCGTTTCACTTCAAACCTCCCCGGTACAGTGGAGCCACTTACTGCTAAAGAACGTCGTGCTCAACATTACAAAACCCAGATGAGAGTGTCAACGACCTGGTGAGGGCTGGGGCTTGATGGTGGGCTGTAAATACCAATGGCTGGCGACGATGGGCGGCGCATTCCAGGCTTTGTGCAGCCTTTGCTTACAGAGTTTCCCAAGGCATCGGCTACAATGTATAGGCTGTGCAGGAGCGGATTAGAAATTTCTCCATCATCGCGCACGTAGATCACGGCAAGTCTACGCTGGCGGATCGGATTCTCCAGATGACCCGGGCGGTCTCGGAGCGGGAAATGCGTGAGCAGTTTTTGGATTCCTTGGAGCTCGAGCGCGAGCGTGGCATCACCATCAAGGCCAGTGCGGTGCGGCTGTTCTACGAGAGCAAGTCGGGCCAGACCTACACCTTCAACCTGATCGACACCCCCGGCCACGTAGACTTTGGCTACGAGGTCAGCCGGGCGCTGGCCGCCGTGGAGGGGGTTCTCCTGGTGGTGGACGCCTCTCAAGGAGTGGAGGCCCAGACCATCGCCAACTTCTACCTGGCCATGGAGCACGAGCACACCATCATCCCGGTCATCAACAAGATTGACCTGCCGGGGGCAGAGCCGCTCGAGGTCGCGCTCGAGGTGGAAGAAGTGCTGGGCATTCCCGCCGACGACTGCGTGTTTGCCTCTGGCAAGACCGGGCAGGGGGTGGACGAGATTCTGGAGGCCATCGTGGCCCGCATCCCGGCCCCCAAGGGCCAGCCCACCAACCCCACCCAGGCCCTGATCTTTGACTCCATCTACGATGCCTATCAGGGGGTCATCCCCTATGTGCGGGTAATGGATGGCAGCATCAAACCGGGCGACACCATCCGCATCTGGTCTACCGGCAAGGAATTCAGCGTGGACAAGGTGGGGGTTTTTCGGCCTGGCGCCCTCGAGCCGGTTGGGCAGCTAGGCCCCGGCGAGGTGGGCTGGGTGACGGCCTCGATTCGCGAGATTGGCGATGCCCAGGTCGGCGATACCATCACCTCGGCCCAAAACCCCTGCCAGGCCCCCTATCCGGGCTTCCAGCCGGCCAAGCCGGTGGTGTTTGCCGGCCTCTACCCCACCGACACCCAGGAGTACAACCGGCTGCGCGAGGCCCTGGAAAAGCTCAAGCTCAACGACGCAGCCCTCTCCTTTGAGCCGGAAACCTCGGAGGCCCTGGGCTTTGGCTTCCGCTGTGGCTTTTTGGGGTTGTTACACGCCGAGATTGTGCAGGAAAGGCTCGAGCGGGAGTTCAACCTCGACCTGATCTCCACCGCCCCCAGCGTGATTTACCGGGTCAGGCTCTCGGACGGCTCCGAGGTCGAGATTCACAACCCCTCCGAACTGCCCAGCCCGGACAAAATTGAGGCCATCTACGAGCCTTACGTCAAGCTCACGGTCTATACCCCCGAAGAATACGTGGGCTCCATCATGCAGCTTTTGCAGGAAAAGCGCGGCAAGATGGGCAACATGCACTACATCGGCAAGCGGGTCGAGCTGGTCTACGAGGTGCCGTTTGGTGAGATCCTCTACGACTTCCACGACCGCCTGAAGTCCATCAGCCGGGGCTATGCCTCCATGGACTACGAGCAGATCGGCTACCAGGAAGGCGATCTGGTCAAGGTTAGCATCCTGGTGAACGAAGAGCCGGTAGACGCACTGGCCTTTATCGCCCACAAGGACAAAGCCTATGGCATTGGGCGCGAGATAGTGGACAAGCTGGGGGAGGTGATCCCCCGCCAGCAGTTTGCGGTGCCCATCCAGGCCGCCATTGGGGGCAAGATTATCGCCCGCGCCACCGTAAAGGCCCTGCGCAAAGACGTGCTGGCCAAGTGCTACGGCGGCGACATCACCCGCAAGAAAAAGCTTCTGGAAAAGCAAAAGGAAGGCAAGAAGCGCATGAAGGCCATCGGCAAGGTAGACGTACCGCAGGAGGCCTTCCTGGCGGTGTTGTCGGCAGGGCGCGACTAATTCAGGGTGATATCGGTCAGTCGCGTGGGCAGGTTGCGGGGAGCCGCCTCGAAGCGCAGGGGGTTGGCAGGCACGCGGGAGTCCCGACTGCCCTGGTGAATCTCGCCCTGGAGGGAAAACTGTACCTGCACCGCGCTGTGCTCAGCGCGGAGGGGCGTGGGCGGGGTGGTGGGGCAAAGGGCTAGCGTAGCCAAACCTCCCTCGTCAAACCCCAGGCAATTGCGGTAGCTAACCACAAAGCCCCCCGGCTGCACGTAGTCGGCCAGCAGGTTGCCTGAGCCCTCAGAAATGGTAGTGGGAATGATGGCAGGGAAACCGTTGGGGAGGCGGCTCGAGCCCACCGGGACATTGCGCTCGTAAATGTACAGCAGCCATTTACTGTTGTTAGCGGGGTCGGGGCCGGGGTTTTCGGCCCCGGTAGCCCTGCTTACCACCCAGCCCCGGTTGAGGGGGTAGACCATTACAAACTTGACCACCTCTACGCCATTTTCAACTGTTGGAGGCCAGAGCAGCGCAATAGCGGAATCCTGGCCAATGCGCCAGGTGTTGTTGTTGGTGGAGGGGTTCCGCACCGTGTAGCCCCCTACACTGCCGATGGTCAGGGTAACGCCAGGGGGGTAAACAAAGGCGGCCTTGGCTATGTAATCGCTCACCAGATTACCCGCGTTGCGCAGGTCTTCGGTGAGGAGCTGGGAATTCTGCACAAAACGCAGGCTATCGCTACTGCTGCGCAGCCCGGCGGCGATCAGGCCCAGGATGGCCACGCTAATGACGGCAGCAATCAGCATTTCAATGAGGGTAATGCCTGTTTTACGCATAGAACCTTTACAAGGGAGGCAGGGCAACCTCAGTGGAGAAGCTATAAGAGCGGTTTTGCGGGCCGGTGAACTGAAGGGTGATCCGGCGCAGCACCACCTGGGTTCCGATGGTCTGGATCGTGGCCAGGCTGGCCGAGGGGTTGCTAAAGCCGCTGGGCGGCGATACCGAGGGCAGCACCGCAGCGTTGAAGGCCGCCCTGGTAGACCAGCTAGCCCGCACATTGTCGAAGTAGCTCCGGGCAAAGGCCTGAGCCTGGGTGTCGATCTGGGCATTGCGGGTGAGGGTGAAGCTCGAGCCAAAGTAGGTCAGGATCAGAATGGTCAATGAGAGGATGGCCAGCGCTACCATCACCTCAACAAAAGAAAAACCACTACGGCGCACGAACCACCACCTTTCCGGTTCGACCGACCACATTGACATTGAGCACCCGGTTGCCAGGCCCTCGCAGGACATAGCTGCCATTGGCCCCACTGGTCACGATGCCATAGGGGGCATCGAACCGAACGGTGCCGCCGCCCGAGGGTACGCTCTGAAAAACCACCCCTGGGGGCAGCGATTTACTGGGGAGCGATGCCAGCTCGCTGGTTCGGCCCACCCGGTAGGTATTGGAGTTGGCGCTGGCCTGAAAGGAAAAGTTGACCGACTGCCGCCTCGCCTGCTGGCGGATGTTGAGGAGCTCAGTAGCCACCTGCGTAGCCGCCTCGCGGATGGCCAGGCTCTGCTGATAAGAACGTAGCGAAACAAAGCCCACCCCCAGCAGGATGCCGAGCACTGCCAGCACTATCAGAAACTCCACCAGGCTGATGCCACTCGGGGAGGGTCTATTCACTGCCCCACCACTTCCCATATACCCCTGCTGAGCTGGGCCTGCTGTCCACCCGGAATACGGGGTCGCAGACGAGCATCGTGATAGATGTCGAGCTTGACCGGGGCCAGCACGCCCGTATCGGCAGCGACCAGGGCGCCCCGCAGATCCCAGCGCCCTCCCATGTTGTAGCCCCGGCCATTCTGAATCACGCTGAAGATGGCATTGGCGGAGTATAAAAGCCCATCGGTACGCAACGCCCCTGCGGAGCGGTTCTGCATCGTTTCGTTCCAGAGTTGCTTGAGCGAATTGTTGTTGAAGAAGCTCGAGGTAATCTCGTACCGCACCGCCCGGCTAAGAATGGCGTTCACCTGGGCCTGGGTGAGCGCTACGCTGCCCAGTGAACGCTCCCCCTGGCAGGTGTGAACCCGGGCCCCAGCACTGAGGGTCTGGTAGCTGGAGTAGCGGACAGGGTCGTGATTGCAACCATCGCCAAAGTAAACTTCGTTCTCGCCATAGGTGTAAAAGCGGGGCCGGTAGTTGTTATTTCGCAACCAGCGCTGCAGCTCGCTGCGGTTGAAGTTGGTCACCTCGGTCAGGGCCAGGTTTGGGCGATAAAGGGGGTCATCTTGCCAGCTTACCCGTGCACCACTGCCGCACCCCGGCTGGGAGGGGTTGTCCCGACAAACGCTCATGGGGAGCTGGATTCGGTTGTTTTGCAGAAGATTGAGATTGTCCGCCATAAAGGTATCTATGCTCAAAAAATCCCCCATGAGCGTATTGCCTCCGGCAATCAGGTTGAGCTGGGGCAGACGGCTGGGGTCGCGGTAATCGCAGGCCTGCAGGGCGCTGCCCTGGCCGCAGTCGTAGATCAGGTCGCCCAGGATATACACGTTGTCGCGGGCCAGAATAGTGCCGTTACCCCGCACCCGGCCCCGGATGACCACGTCGCCGTTGATGAAGACCGTGCCGCTAAGGGTGATGGGGATAACTGAGCCATCCAGGATGACGTTGTTGCGGGAAAGGCCCAGCGCCGCCGAGTCGAGGGTCTGTAAACTCGAGCCTCCCGGCCAGGCGATGCTGCTGGGGTTCACCAGTATGGGGGCGCTGATGCTGCCGGTAAAATAGTTCTCGTTGCGGTTCTCCAGGCTGGTCTGCACCGCGTCGAGCCACTCGTCATCGTCGATCAGGCGGTTGTTGTTGTCGTCGGGGATGGGCAGGGGGAAGAAGTCGGGGAGTTCGCCATCGGGGTAGCGGTTGCTAAAGGCGGCCAGGTTGGTGCTGTCCGGGTAGTTGTAGTAGAGGTTCTGGGGGGTGGTGCAGTTGCTCGGGGTGCTGCAGTCGGCAGGGGTGGGGCGCAGGGGGGTGGTGGAGCGGATGCGGGTCTGGCCCGGCTCCAAGGTGGTGAAGTACTGTGCGGAGGGCTCGAGGCGACCGCTATACTGCTGGCGAACCGTGCCCCGGGTGACGAGCGAACCGTGTACCGTACCCGCTTCCTGATCGTCCCGCATAACCAGGTCTTCCAGCACCCCCACCTTGATGCGCCGCCACCAGGTGCTGGGGTCGCTGGGGTTGGGGTTACCCCGCAGGGCGTCCATGCTGCGCACCTCGAGGTGGCAGAAAATACAGTCGGCTTTGTTGGTCAGGAAGGGGTAGTCGAAGGGAAAGGGGGCCCGGGCCACGCGGAATACCTGCCGCAGCCGCCGGGTGGTTCCATCGGATAGGGTGCCGGTAGAGATCACGGTCAGCTCGATCTGGGCCTCCCCCGAGGGCGTGGTGGTGTCGCGCCGGGAGACTTGCACCTCAAAACGGCTTCCATCCTCCAGACTTTGGGGCTGGCCAAACAGACTGGCAATGACACCGCCGTTGGTCAAGCCCATGTGATCCAGGGCCAAGCGGTAACCGGTCACGCTAGAGGAGCTGGCTTCCGCAAGTACCTGGTGCCACAGCCGAACCACGGCCCGCTCGAGGCCCGCCTCGGCAGCAAACTGGGCCTGCGAGGTGCGGAGGGCGTCCTGGGCGTTGCGGCGGTTGTTGAGCGAGGTAAGCGTAGCAACGCTCACCAGAATGATGACAATAAACATAAATACCAGCGTTGAGACGAGCGTAATTCCCTTGTTGCCTGGCATGGAGCGCCTCCAAATCCCGTAAGCCTATCTGCATGATTTGCAATTCGTTCGTATTGTAACACCCCCTGTTGGGGGTGTTGATTGCCCAAAAGTTTACAACCTCAGAAACCAAACGCCCTTCACAAACAGGACATACCGGGCCAACCGCAGCGAGGGTAGGCCCGAAAGCACTCAAATACTCAGCAGCCCCAGGCTGCGGGCCCGCTCGAGGGCCTCCACACGGTTGCGGGCCTCGAGTTTTTCGTAGAGCCGTACCAGATGATCCTTGACGGTCTCGGGCGAGATGTGCAGATGGCGGGCAATTTCCTTGGTCGAAAGCCCCTGGGCCATCCACTGCAGCACCTCTTGCTCGCGAGCGGTGAGTTTGGGGAGCTCCGGCGCCCGCAGGCGGGGCTCTAGCCCCAGGCTAAGCCGACGCAGGCGCTCGGCCAGGGCCTCGGGTGGCAGTTCTTTCGACCAGTAAGCATCGGCGCCCGCCAGAGCCGCCTGCTGAACCAAGACCGGTTCGTTGAAGGTGGTCAGGAGGGTAATCAGGCCCCGGTAGCGCTGCTCGCGCAGCATTCGCGCGGCGGTAATCCCGTCCATGTGGGGCATCCGCACATCCAACACCACCCCATCCGGCAGCAGTTGCATGCACAGGTTCAGGGCTTCCTGGCCGTCGCCAGCCTCCCCTACTACCTCGAAGCCTTCGCGCTCGAGGGCCGCCCGCAGGCCCACGCGGAACAGGGGGTGGTCGTCGGCTATGAGGAGGCGCATCTAGCTGACAACATAACACAAGACCCTCTGGCAAAGTCACAGAGGGTCTTGCTCGGCGTGCTTACTGGCTGTAATCCCGGTGGAATAGCTCCTGGCTCATGTACGAGACCATGGGGGTAAGGGGCGGCAGCAGCGTGAAGTTGCGGAATCGGGTATCAAAACCCCAGTTACGAATGGGAGGATGGTACCAGGGCTGGCCCAGGAAGAAGTTGCCGTTTACGTGCTGCGGGCCGTTGGTTGTGAGGCTCACGATGGAGCCTCTGTAGGTAAAGGTGCGAGAAGCAGTAGTGTTGTTGAAACGCTGCATAGTGAGCGACGCACCGTTGACCGTCAGGCTAACCGTGCCCAGCGAAGCACCCTTAACGGCCGACCAGATTGCTGCACTAAGAGGTGCAATCCTTACCTCCGGCCATTGGTTCGTCCACTGCTCGTGGAAACGCATGATGTTATGTACCCCCCCCGCGCTCTGTCCGCCAATGGTAGGGGTAATCGTAGAGCCAGTCAGAACGGCGGCCTGCACGGTGGTGTTGGTGGCTGGGGGAATCCAGCGATTGGGAGCATTGCTGCTGTCCTCACTGGTGCCCAGCGCCATCCAGCGGTTGCGGCAGCGGGGGTTGCTCTTGGCATCCCCGCCAATCTGGTTGGCGAGCGCATTGGTCACGGCTCCGTTCAGGCCAATGGTACCGCAGGCGTTAGGAATATTGTTGGTGAAACCGCCGGGGTTGGTAAAGGCCGCCCCGTAATGGCCGCTGATATAAGGGTTGGGATGCTGGTTGAACCACTCGTTGGACAGGATGTTCATGGAGTCGCTCATCAGGGCGGCGGGACGCCAGCGGGAGGTCGAGCCGGTGCTCATATCGCTGTTGTAGTCGCCCTGCACATAAAGCGCCTGGTTCGTAACCACCGTTAGGCCCTTGATCTGGGGGTTGGCTACGGTCAGGTCGGCTCCATTACGTATGCGCACACCATAGTTGTTCAAACCTGCGCTGTTGGGGCCCTGCACGCCAAAGTAAAACACCAGGCCGTTATCGGTGGTGTCGGCCAGGTTGACCAGACCGCTACTCTGCAAGGCTTGCAGCAAAGCAGCCATGTTGACCTCGAGCATGTGGATGGGCCCCAGATTGGGCCGGGTGGTTAGCTCGCGGTTGTTGTAGAAGGAGTTGGAGTAATCCACCGGGCGGGTACCTGCCCCGGTGTTGGGGTCAAAAGCCGTTCCGGTGGTAAGAACCGAGGTGAGGGCCACATTAACTGTGCCATCTACATTACGTGCTTGAATTTGTGGTGTACCCGTACTCAGGTCAAGCATAACCCGGAGTTCAGCCCGTTCCCAATAAAGGCCGCCGGGATCAAAAGCCGATGGAGCCGGAATTTGCAGCGGATTCATGTTGTTCTGCACCCGCCCCGCCCAAGCAGGGTTGGAAAGTTCGGCGCTTGTAAGAACACGCCGAGCACCGCTACCACAATCAATGCCCACCGAAAGAACCGACACCGTTCCGTTGCAGCCTACATTGCTTTTTCCACCTCGGTAAATGTCCTGCACTGCCGTCACGTTGTCATCCACGGTTAGACTGGCGCTACCTCCTGCATCGAGAAAGATGTTTCGGTTGGAGTGAATAGGGCCGGCCATGGTCAGCGTAGCCGTGCGGTCAAACTCGAGGTCACCCTCGTAAAACACCCCAAACTGGAAGAGAGGGATCATCCGCTGGCGGAAGGTCATGCGCACAATGGCTTCGGGTTGATTCTGGCGGTTGAGGGCCCGAGCGAACACATCGTAGCGGTACTGGTTGGCCCAGAGCCCCTGGAAGGGCTCGCCCGGGGGAATCGAAATGGTGTCGCCGTTGACCAGGTCGTTGGTCAGCTCACGCATGTGGGTCACTACCTGCTTCCCCTGAACCGTGCTGGTCTGGCAAGCAAAGTCGCCGCTGCCCATATTGCCTGCGGTACAGGGGCTGTTCGGGCCAGGCGAGGTACCGCTTGGACGGCTGTAGTTGCTGAAGATCTCCTTGATCGCTGCCGCTCGCAGGTTTAGCGCAGTCTCAGCCGCAAAAAAGCCCTTTGTGCGGGAAGACTGAGCAGCAGAGTTGTTGGTATCCAGCATGCTGATGGTGAAGTAGGCTGTGAGTAAGGTGGCTAGCACGGCCATCATAAGAACCACAGCCAGAAAAGCAAAACCTCGGTTAGTTTTCATCACTTCTAGACCTCCTACTGCGAGAGGAAATTGCGAGGAAAGAACTCGTTGGTCTGGGTACGGGTAACTCCCTGGGGATCGGTTGCCCTAAGGGTCACCCGCACACGGCTCAAAGAAGATAAGGGCATGCTGGGAGTCCAGGCAGTGTTGGTGCTCGTAAGCGGTTCGACCCGAAACTGCGTTACCCCTACCATAACGGCCCGGCCCGGCCCGCCGTTTTCCGATAGCAAAAGCTGGCCACCCGAGAGAGAGTACTGTCTGCGATCTACCAGCATCAGGCTCGAGTTCACCCCGTAGGTTCCACTACCGGAGCCGGTGTAAGTGAAGTTGTAGTCGGTAGCCGTACCACTGCCCCCGGTAAGGGTGATCAGTTTTCCAGTTTGCAGCGAGGGGTTGTACAGATATGCCACTATGCTTCCGCCCTGGTCAATGCGGTAGTTGTTGAAGTTTTCAACCTTATCTGGAATGTTGTTGTTGTTGGAGTCGCCCTGGCCGCAGTTGTTGCTTGAGCTGGCCACGGGAATGATGCTGGCCGTGGCGTTGCCACACAAACCAATGGGCAATGGGATATTCGTACCGCTACGTGCGAACCAGACCTCGAGGGTATCCCCGGGCGTCCCGGTAGTCACCACAATGGGCTTTGGGCTCGAGTTATATCCAGCCCCCGGGTACAAAAGCCCCTGACCCGCCTGGCGCAGATCGTCGCCAATCATGGACATGGCCGTTTGCAGATCCTGGTTGACCCCAGTGCGGGACTGGTCGAGCGTGTATAGGCGTCGGCTTCCCATTACGATTGGTACCAGTAAAGCCAGAATCAGAATGGAAATTGCCGAGGCTATAAGGAGTTCTACAAGCGTTAAACCCCGGGCCCTTGTACCATTTACTCGAAATGATGAAGTTGGGTGACTAGTTGAAGATAACATAAACCGCCTCCAGGCTGTAGACCAGTCTTGTGCCTAGCCGAACCTCCACCCTGAGCTGTCGCTTGTCGCTGGAGCATTGGCTTGCATCAGGGCAGAAGGCCGTGACAACCGAGTAGCTTCGCCCCCCTTGAGTTACAGTCTGAGTGGGGCTAGTACCCGAGAGCGGAATACTGGCGCCAGTCGCTCCTTTGGCTTGCTGTCGCCAGAAGTCCATCTGTTGCTGCGCAACAATGGCCGCCTGGTTGCGAATTTCGTTATCGGTGTTGGACTGCAAAAAACCCACAAAGCTGGGTATTACAAATGCCAGCAGGATGGCCAGAATTGCAAGGGCCACCAGCGCTTCAATTAAAGAAAAAGCGGAGGGCTTGCTCATTGCTTCACCACTCCTCCCCCCAGTAGCACCTGCATTGAGCGGGTTTGCCCTGCACGGCTCAAGGTAAGCGAAAGATTGCTGTTAGAGCCCAGGGTTCCACGGCTGTTAAAGCAGATGACCCAGGTAGTAGGGCTCATAGTCACACCCTCACCGAGCTGTAAGCCTCGAATCCCCCCACCCAGATCCCGCCCGATGCTGGTATCTGTGCTCCAGACGGTAGCGTTGCAGTTGCTGGCCCTCTGCACCGAGATGGTACTGCCACTGGCATTCAACCGATAAGCAGCCGTATTCTGCATGGCCTTTATTCGAGCCATGCGAACAAGGGAGATGAGCTCGGCATACTGGTTCTCAAGTGGATTGGAAAAACCGCGAAAACCCACCAATCCAACCGAGAACAGTATCGCCATAACTGCAAAAACGATGATGCCTTCGATGAGGGTAAAACCCCCTGTCCTCA
Organism: Meiothermus sp. CFH 77666; assembly: GCF_017497985.1. NCBI lineage: Bacteria > Thermotogati > Deinococcota > Deinococci > Thermales > Thermaceae > Meiothermus > Meiothermus sp. CFH 77666. The sequence goes on along the minus strand of NZ_JAGDFV010000026.1, from coordinate 8,890 downwards.
GACGCGACCGATGACTTTTCCGCATAACGGCTTGTATGCCCTCCTACCTAACCAAAGTAGGTAGCGGCCACGATTTTGAAGACCCCCATTTGGGGGTTTGGACGTTACGTTAATAAGTTGTTAATACCTTGTCTCAGATTATTATTTTTGGAGATTGATGCGTTCCAGAACCCGTTTTGCATTTTTTTCATAACCCCTTTGTCCGTGGTCAAATATCACAATCCGGACAAGGAGCGGGTGTCAAATCCAGGCAAAGAATTTGGAAGCTCTGGCTCAAGGTTTTATTGCATCCAAAGGCGCAACCGGGTGCCCTGGCCCCGTAAAGCCAGGTTTTCCAAACGCCCGCCATGCACCTCGGCTACCCGCCGGGCCACATACAGCCCCAACCCCGCGCTGCCCGCCCGCACCCCCCGCAGGCGCTGGCTGCGAAAGGGCTGGGAGAGGGCTTCCAGACTATCGGGCAGGCCCGGTCCATCGTCTTCGACCTCGAGCCAGCCGTCCCCCGCCCTGAGCACCACCCGGCTTCGGGCGTGGCGCAGGGCATTCTCGGTCAGGTTGGCCACGGCCCGCTCGAGCAAGAGCCGTTCGGCGCGGGCCTGTCCGGCCCCTTCAATCTCCAGTTGCAGGCCCCGCTTTTGGGCCTGCTGGGTGTAGCGCAGGCGAAAGTCCTCCAGAATCGAGCGCAGGTTGAGGTTTTCCGGCTGGATGCGCTGAGCCTCGAGGCGGCTGGCGGTAAGCAGATTCTCGACCAGCAGGTAGCTGCGGTTCAGTTCTTCTTGCAAGTTCCGCAGCATTTCCTTACGCTTTTCCGGCCCGATTTTGTCGGCCTCTTCCAGGTATTCCAGCGCCCGCAGGCTGGCCAGCAGGGGGGTCTTGAGGTCGTGGGTCAGGGCCGCGTAGGTGGCCTCGCGGGCTTCCAGCAGCTCACGCAGGTGCTCAAGCATGTCCTCGAAGCCCTCGCGCAGTTGCCGTATCTCAGCCGGTGGCCGATGTTGCGGCGAAGGCAGCGAAAGCTCGGCCAGGGTGCGGCCCGCCCCGCGCAGGTAGTACAGGCTGCGGGTCAGCTCGTCCATGGGGCGCAGGAGCGTATTGGCCAGGACGTAGCCTACGCCAGCAGCAATCAGCGCCAGCACCAGCACCCACCCCAGCAAAAAAAGCGAGGTTTCCAGGGGTTGCCCTCGAACCGAGGCCCAGAAGGTGAGCACAATGACCAGGTTGGGAATAAAAGCCAGCAAACCAATCACCCAGGCCAGTTGATGCTTGAGCGGCATAGGCTAAGTGTACGCCCAACCCTATCGGTACCTGGTTTTTTCAGCAAGTAGCCAAATCAGACGCACACAGAGGACGGGTTTTTTCGACCCCAAACCCACTTTCCATCTGTGGGGCTCGGGTCGGGTTCCAGGTTCTCGTTCTGGCAGCGCCAGCGCGTTTGACAAACCCACCCACCCCCCCGCTAGGCTAGGCTCCATGACCTACGGCGACTGGGCGCTCCTGCAAGACCGGCGGGGCCGCACCTACCTGTTCCGTTTGCAGGCGGGGGGCCGCTTCAACTACCACCGGGGCTCCCTGGATCACGAGGCCATTGTGCAGGCGGGCCCCGGCGCCCGGATCGCCACCCCGCAGGGCGAGCAGTTCACCATCCACCGCCCCACCCTGGAAGACTACGTACTGCACATGCCTCGCGAGGCCACCCCCACCTACCCCAAGGACGCCGCCACCCTCTGCTTTCTGCTCGACCTGGCCCCCGGCATGCGGGTGCTGGAAGCCGGTTCGGGCTCCGGGGGCCTGACCCTGTACCTGGCGCGGGCCGTAGGGCCTGCGGGCCAGGTGTGGAGCTACGAGACCCGCCCCAAACACCAGGCCCGGGCCCGGCGCAACCTGCACGAGTTTGAAGACTGGGGCAACGTGACCTGGCTCGAGGCCGACCTGGCCCAGGCCCAGCTACCCCCCGGCACCTTCGACGGCGTGGCGCTGGATCTGATGGAACCCTGGACAGTCCTCCCCGCCGTGACCCCGGCCCTCAAGCCCGACCGCTTTCTGGCCTGCTACCTGCCCAACCTGACCCAGGTGGTAGCGCTGCTCGAGTACCTCCAGGCCCAGCGCCTCCCCTACCTGGTGGAGCGCACCCTGGAAGTGCTGCACCGCGAGTGGGACGTGCGCCCCCCCATTGCCCACCCCAAGTTTCAGCAGGTGGGGCATACGGCGTTTTTGGTGCAGCTTAGGCGGGTTGGGGGGGCCTAACGTGCGGCTTGAGGGACGCTCCAACAGGCTGCTTCGCCCTGTGTTTATACGTCCCTCTCGAAGCGTTTGTTAGCCGTAGTAGCGTGCCAGCACATTCAGAATTTTCCTGACAGCAGCAGCTAAAAAAGGTTTTGAGCTAAGAAATTTCGCAATGGGAGGAGAAAGCAGATAGTACACAGCGATGAACATGCGGCCAACGAGAGAGGGCTGGAGGGTTTCATCTCGGAAGCGCCTGAGTGCGATAACCTCAGGGGCGTGATAGTCACCATAAACGGCAGTGGCGATAAAGCACAAACCAAAATCTTTGTAGGTGCCACCGCAAAATGGGCAAACAGATTTACTTGGTTCACCCCTGTAAGTTATGATTCGAGGCACCATCTTTTTCCCGCAATGGGTGCAAGTGGCTCTGTCATCATTGCCGCGGCTGTTTGAGGGGGTCTGAGATTTGGCCACGATGGAAACCGATGTTGCCTTCGGCCCTTTTTTTCCTTGGACGGACTCAAAACTGACAACATCACCATTGCGCGGGAGATTCGCTCCCTGAATATCTCTGATATTAAAGTAATATTCCTTTCCGTCGTCGGCCACAATGTAACCATACCCCTTTTCCTCAGAGAACCATTTGACCTTGCCTTGCACAGAGACTCCTCTTGAAAACGGCTAGCTAGTGATTATGCCGCACCTGCGGTATAAAACCCTCCTGAGAGGAGTTATGCCGAAGTGGCGAACGACCATGAACCACCAAAGGTTTATTCCCCCAAAACCTCCCCTTTCCTGAACTCAGTGCGCGAGGCCATCAGGGTTCGCCATCTAGCCCGTAGCACTGAACAGTCGTATTTATACTACAATCACCGACTTCATCAGGTTCCACGGCAGAAAACACCCAAGAAAGTTGGGGCTAGAAGAGGTAAGGGCCTACCTAACCGATCTCGCAGTCAACCAAAACGTATCGGCCTCTACGCAGAACGTTGCCCTTTCGGCCCTGCTGTTTTTGTATAAGGCGGTACTCGAGAACCGGCTAGCCTCCGAAGTCTGAAGGGGTCGGGCCCTCTCCAAACCCCTATACTTGGCCGTGGTAGGGCCGGATGGAAGGTTTGCTGATTCATGCAGTGGTGCGCGAGCTGGCGGGGCAGTTGCCCCTGCGCAGCCTGGGCTGGGCCTTTCCGGACGAGGGGACGGCAGCGCTCTTGTTGGAGGGGGTGGGCAACCTGGTGCTGCGCTACCGCCCGCCCAACCCCATCCTGACGGTGGAGCCGGGCCGCCTGGGGGGCGAGGCCCGAACCCCTTTTCAGCGGCTGCTGGAGGCCCGCTGCAAGGGGCGGCTGGTGGGGCTACAGCAGGTCAAGCTGGACCGGGTGGTGCTGCTGGAGTTTGAGGGGGAGAAGGGCTTTGTGGACGTGGCCCCGGCCCGGCTGGTCTTCGAGCTCACCGGGCGCAACGCCAACCTGATGGTCTGCGACCTGGAGGGGCAGATCCTGGGCATAGACCGCCCCGTCACCCCTGCAATTAACCGCTTCCGGGAGTTGCGGCCTGGGCTGCCCTACACCCCGCCCCCACCTTACCAGAAGCTCGACCCCCGCACGCTAAACCCGGAGGCGCTGACCCCTTTTGTGGGCCAGACCTTTGCTCAGCTTCTCAAACACCTGGACGGGGTGGGCAAGGAACTGGGGGCCGAACTGGTGCGCCGCGCCCAGCTCAGCCCGCAGACGGTGCTGACCGCCGAGCATCTGCCGCTTATCCACAGGGTTATCCACAGCCTGGTGGAACAGCCCCAGGGGCGCACCCCGTTTTCGGCAGCACTGCGGGCAAGCTGGGAGCAGGAGGAGGCCGAGGCCCTGCGCAAGCCCCTGCGCGAGGCGCTACAGCGGCAGATCAAAACCCTGCAAGCCCGCCTCCAGGACTACCGGCGGGCCCTCGAGCGGCTGGAGGAAGCGAAACGGCTGCGCGAGTGGGGCGACCTCCTGATGGCCTATGGCCCGCAAATTACGCCGGGAACGGTGGCGCGGCTCCAGGACTTCTCCGGCCAGCCGGTGGAAATTCCGCTGGAGAAGGGGCTCTCGCCCATCCAGAACGCCCGCAAATTCTACGAGCGGGCCAAGCGCCTCGAGGCCAACGCCGAAAAGGCCCTGGAGCTCTTCCCCCAGACCGAGGCGCAGATTAGGGCGTTGGAGGCCGAGCTCAAGCGGGTGGAAGGGCTCTCGAGGGACGAGCTTCGCACAGAAAGCCGCAAGCTCCGCGAGAAAGGCCCCCAGACCGGGCTGCGCTTCAAAAGCCCGGGCGGGTTTGAGGTCTGGGTGGGCCGCAGCAGCAAGGAAAACGACCTCCTGACCCGCATGGCCCATTCCGAAGACCTGTGGTTTCATGCCCAGGGCCTCCCCGGCTCGCACGTCATCCTGCGCACCCAGGGGCAGCCCGCCGCCCTGCCCGACCTGCTCTATGCGGCCCAGCTGGCGGCTTACCACTCCAGGGCCAGGGGCGAGAAAAATGTGCCGGTGGACTACACCGCTAAAAAACACGTCTGGCGGCCCCGCAAGGCCGCACCGGGACAGGTGCTCTACACCCAGGGCAAAACCTTGTTTGTGGATGCAGAGCCGCCGGAGGAGTAACAACTTTACCAGGATAGTTATCTTTGAAAGGCGTTTATATCCCCCCTCATCCGGCAACACCCCAGGTGCGATTAATCGTGTTCCCGTCACTACTGGCAAATAGCGCGATCGGGGTGTAGCCACCTTCTCCCGCCCAGGGGAGAAGGCAAGGGGTTCATGTGGATTTGGTATAAGCAGTCAGGGCGAGGAACCTGGGGGCTCGTCCTCGGCACGCACGCGCAGCCAGCGGGCCGCCAGGGGCAGGGTGGTGCCCTGCACCAGCACCGAGAAGATCACCACGAAAAAGGTTACGTTGAAGATTTGCTGGGCAGCCTCCACCCCGGCCAGCAAGGGAAAGGTGGCCAGCACGATGGGAATGGCCCCGCGCAGGCCCACCCAGGCGATGAAGGCCTTTTCGTTCCAGGTAAAGCGGGGGGTGGGCAGGCTGAACAACACCGCCACCGGGCGGGCAACCAGCAACAGAAAAAGGGCTAGCAGAATCGCACTCGGGGCCACCGCAGGCAGTTGGGAAGGAAACACCAGCAGACCCAGGGTGAGGAACATGCCGATCTCCATCAGCCAGCTCAGGCCCTCGTGGAAGCTGGTGAGGGCGGTTTTGCGGGGAAAATCGCTGTTGCCCACCACCACCCCGGCCACGTACACCGCCAGAAAGCCGCTCCCCCCCAGCACCGCCGTTAGCGAGAAGACCAGGAGCATCAGGGTGAGGGAGAAGACCGCATACAGCCCATCGAAACTGAGCCGCAGGTGGCGCAAAAGCCAGACCGAAACCCGGCCCAGCCCGTACCCCAGCAGCAGGCCCAGCAGCATCTGCTGGACGAACATGGGCAGAATCTGCCAGCCGCTCATGCCGGGTTGGGTCAGGAGCAGGGTCAGGCCCACCGTCAGGAAGACCGCCATGGGGTCGTTGGTGCCCGACTCGAACTCGAGCAAGGGGCGCAGCGGCTTGCGCAGGCGCACCGCCCGCTCACGCAAAACGCCAAACACTGCGCTGGCATCGGTGCTGGAGACAATGGCCCCCAGCAAGAGGGCCTCGAGCCAGCGTAAATCCAGCACCCAGTAGGCAAAAGCGCCGGTGGCCAGCATGGTGATGAACACCCCTACGGAAGCCAGCGACAGCCCCGGCCCCAGAATGGGCCGCACCGTGCTCCAGCGGGTGAAAAGCCCACCCGAGTAGAGGATAAACACCAGCGCCACCGTGCCCACAAACTGGGCCAGGGCGTAGTTATCGAACCAGATACCCCCCGGCCCGTCGCTGCCGGCCAGCATCCCAATCGCCAGAAACAACAAGAGCCCCGGCACCCCCAACCGCCCACCCAGCTTGGTGGCCAGCACGCTCAGGAGCAGCAAAACGCCTGCTACCAGCAAGATGAGTTCGGCCCTTGGCAACTACACCTCCACGTCCCATCTGCCCTCCTGGGCAGACACCGCCTTTTCCTGGTGCGCGGGGCACCTCGAGGTTCAGTATGCGGCCAAACCCTGCTGGAGGCAGGGGTTTAGTGCCCAATTCGGGTGTGCAGATCGCCAATCCCCTCGATGGCAACCTCCACGTGGTCGCCGCGCTTGAGCTCGCCCACCCCCTCGGGCGTGCCGGTCAGCACCACGTCGCCGGGTTCTAAGGTCATGAAGCTGCTGATATAGGAGAGGATCTGGGCCACCGAGAAGATCATCAGGCTAGTGTGGGCCTCCTGGCGCAGTTCGCCATTCACATAGGTGCGAAGGACGGTATTCTGCGGGTCCAGCGAGGTCACCAGCCAGGGCCCCAGGGGGCAGAACTTATCAGCGGACTTGGCCCGCACCCATTGCAGGTCGGTTTTTTGCTTGTCGCGGGCGGTCACGTCCAGGGCACAGGTATAGCCCAGCACGTAGTCCAGGGCCTCGGCCTCGGGCACGTTCTTCATGCGCCGCTCGATGACCACCGCCAGCTCCCCTTCGTAGTGCAGCAGGTTGGTAAAGCTGGGATAGGGCACCACATCGCCGGAGTGGTCGGGGCGGGCCGGGTTGGCCGGATGAGCCAGGGTATTGAGTCCCTTGAGAAACAAGCCCGGCTCCTTGGGCAGCTCCTGGGCATCGTTACCCATCTCCTTGATGTGGTCGAGGTAGTTGCGCCCTACGCACACAATCTTGGTGGGCGTGGCCGGTGCCAGCAGGGTCACCCCCCCCAGGTCAAAATGACGGCCCGTGGGGTTGCCCGCCGGGCCGTCGGTCTCGTGGATCATCTCGCCTTCTAGAACCCCCCACTGGCCTGCACCAAAACGTACGAGCTTCATAGTGGGTCAAGTATACCGTTGCCCGGCTGGGGTTGTCCTAGGACGTTTGCCTCAGCCCTACAGAGCCGGCGTGTATTTGGAAAGCCGAACGCCACCTTCAGCCTGGCGGGTCGTGTGGGCTTCACTTCGGATTTCTTGAGTTATTCGGGACGGTGTGGATACACCCAGGTTGTTAGCCCTGGTGTTAGAGTTTAGGAAGGGCAACGGCTCATGCGAGTAAGGAATTCACGACCACTGGGCCTTCGCAAAGTACACAGGATGTCCGGGCCCGCCGTCGTGAACTGAAAGGCTCCCAGGGGTTGAGTGCCTGACCATGCCCTGTGAGCCTCTTTCCCGATCCCTCGAGCCACGAAAGGAGCTTGTATGAACGCACTATTGCTATGGGTTCTAGGCATTCTGGGGGTACTGCTGTTGCTGTGGGGCCTGACCCGCCTCCAGCGTGGTGGGCTAGCCTGGATGGCTTTCGGTGCGCTGCTGGGTTTATTTGGGTTCGGTGGAGCCTGGCTGCATCACCTGTACGGCACACCGGTGTTCTGGGGCATGGGCGTTCTGGGGGTGCTGCTCCTGGTCTGGGCCTTTCTAAACCTGCGTCAGCGCCGCCTGGCTGGTTGGACGGCAGCCCTGGCGATTCTGCTGGGGCTGGTAGGGTTTGGCAGCATCACCCTGCTGGATAGCCCCAACCCCAACCTGCTGACCTCCGGCACCATCCCCGACCCGCTCGACAATTTCCGCACCAGCCCGGCCATGCCACCCACCGCAACCCCCACCACCCCCGAATCCAACGGAGCAACCCCCGCACCCATAGAGCCCGGCCCGGCCCCTACCAGCCCCGAGCCCGCTCCCACCCCGTCCGAGCCAGGCCCGCCGCAAACCACTCCAGAACCCTCGCCCGCGCCAGCGCCCACCGAGCCCACCCCACCCCCGCCTAGCCAGCCTGCAGCCTCGGGCAGCGTGCGCGAGGTCGAGCCAGGCTGTCCTTGTCTGCTGAGCGTGAGGGTCAATGCCGCGAACCCCACCGTTCGCATCCTGCAAGGCACCCAGGAGATTGCCAGTAGCAAGCTAGGGCGCTCGAGCTTCCTGCTCGAGGCGGGCGACTACACCCTGCAGGTCGAGGCGCCCGGCTACCGTACCTTCAGCGCTCTGATTAACGTGCCCCGCAACAAAAATCTGGAAGTGGAGCTGGTGCAGTAGGACTTGTAGTGCTTCACCAAAGCGAGATCACCTTGCTCTGTTGCAAGGTTTGTGATAATGGGGCCCGATGGGTCATAAACGCTCCCCAAGACCTTCTTGCCGGGCGGGTAAAGCAGCCCAGCCACGAACGAGCCTGCACCTGCAGGTTGCGCGAATCATCTACGCCCAGACCCAAACGGTCTTTCCCGAGTACAGCCACCCCAATAGCCCCAAGAAATACACCCTCCCCCAACTGGCCGCCTGCGTTATGTTGTGCTTCTACTTCAAGATGAGCTACCGTGACTTTGAAGAGCTTTTGCGGATGAGCCAGGAACTCAGGGAGGCACTGGAACTCGAAGAGGTGCCTCACTACAGCACCCTCAGCCGGATGTATCAGCGCTTTCGTGCAAGTCACCTGGATGAGATGAACCGGCAGTTATTGCAGAGCTTAGGGGTGGTGGAGGAGGCAGTAGCCTTAGATAATCACTGGTGCTAGTCACAAAACGATGTCAGCTATACACAGGTCTGGGGAAGCAGCGATGAGGTTCAGGGCGATGATGAGGTAAGCCCACCAAGCGGTAAAGCCAAGTTCAGTACGGTGATGGC
>NZ_JAGDFV010000025.1 GCF_017497985.1 Meiothermus sp. CFH 77666 | reverse complement strand
CTTACTACCAGCTCCACCGGGCTTTTCGCAGGTAATCACGTCCTTCATCGGCTTAGGTGCCAGGGCATCCACCGTGTGCCCGTTCTATCTTGACCTTTATTCCCTCTCCAGGGTTCCCCCCAGAGATCAGGTCTATTCACACCCACCCTAAACCGCTCTATCGCTTGCACAATAGATGACGTCCAGGATGGACTTCCCTCTCTTGCCTACTACCCCTTTTTCATGATCCTCGCACCCGCTTGCCTATTGGGGCGCAACGAAGAGAGTACCGAATACTCCAAATTCTGTCAACACCCCCTGAGCAGCAAAACACGCAGGAGGTTGGGGTCTCCTGCGTGGGCTATACAATTTGGGTTACTCGCCCAACACGGCTTTGAGTTGCGGCATTTGTTTGAGTACCAGATAGCGAATGACACCCGTTCCGCCGGTGCCCCGCAGCATGAGTACCAGTGCAGCCTTATCGCTGATGCGGTTTACCATGACGGTTTTGCCGAGATACTCGAGGCCCAGACTTTGGATAGAAGAGAGGTGGTATTTTTCACCCATCACGCCCGAGATGGAGAGCATGGTGTGGAGGTAGGTAGCCAGCAGGTCGGGCTCTTCGATGGTTTGGCCCACCCAGCCCAGCAACTGGCCCGTATTGCTTATTACCAGAACACTTTCAATCTCGGGCTTTTCTAAAAAAGGCTTTAGCCCATCCAGCAGCGCTGGATGGGAGGGTTGTGCGTTGGCGGGTATGTTGGGCGTAGGCGAAATCGGCGCAGGGGCCGGTTGGGGGAGGGTTGGGGGCTCGGCCTGGCCGGCTGCAATCGGTGCAGGTGCGCTAGAAGCCGGGGCTGACGCAACAGGGGTTGGGGCTGGGGCTAGTGTGAAAGCCGGCGTTGCAGTTAGACTGGGGGCTGGTGAAGGCTCACTTACGTTGCGAATTGCCTCTTTAGCGGCATTGAGGGCACGCTCGATTTTGGGGAAAAGGTCGTCGGGGGTGAAGGGTTTGGAGACCACATCGAAGGCACCCGCCTGTTGGGCCTGAGCCACCACGCCCTCGTTGATGATGCCCGAAATCAGAATGACCGGCACCCCTTTAGTGGACTCGCGCATTTTGAGCATCTGACAGAGTTCAAAACCGCTCATGCCGGGCATGACCACATCGGCGATTACCAGGTGGGGTGGGTTGTGGCTGACCGCCTCGAGGCCCTGTTCGGCAGACTCGCTGGTCGTGACGACCAGGCCACGGGTGGACAACAGCTTCTCCAGCACTTTCCGTACGCTGGTGCTGTCGTCAACAACTAGAACCTTGGCTCCTTGCATAACTACCTCAATGGTAGAACCATAAGCGGCCTGAACTGGTGATGTGTGACCATTACTGCAAGAATGAAGCAAAGGCTACTGACCAGGCACCCATTTCTCATACCAAATCCAAGGAGCACTTTCCTTCCAGTGTATGCCTGGGGGTCAACGAACGCACTGGATAGGGTACGCGCACCTAGTTGATGCCGTGTTGCCGATGATCCATTTCTACAGCTAGGGAAAGTAGGAGCTGGTCGGTGCTTTTGCGAATCGTGACGGGCTCCAGGAAGAAATCGGCTTCGGTCAGGGGTTCAAAGTGAAAGTGCCCTTTTTGTTGCTGCTCAGCCTCGAGCAGCAGGTGTAACACGGCATCTTCGCCGCTCTTGCCGGCGTACTCGGCATGGATGAGCTGGCCTTTGCTAAAGAGCCAACTGGCGCTGTCGCCTTCAACCTCGACCCGCAAGCGCCCGGTCTTGGCCGACTTGGCCAGCCACTGGGCCAGCTCAAACAGGCTCATATCGCCCAGCTGACCCTGGATGCCGTGTTGTGCGACGGGATTGGCAGGTTCGGAGATGTAGGTCTTGCGGGTGAGTTCGAGAATCAGCTTGTAAGCGCTGCGAACAACCTCGGCCACAGGCGTTTCAAGGGGCAGTACCAGATCCAGGTCGCTGGCTCTGGGAGCAGTACTGTCGTCGAGCAGGACAAACGGCACCAGAGCAAGCTGGGGGTCGGAGCGCACCATGTCGAAGAACTCCGCCCCGCTCAGGTCGCTGAGCGAGGCGGTACTGACGATCACATCGGGTCGGCTGCGCTCCAGAAGGGTCATGGCATAAAGGGCGCTATCCTCGACCTGAACGTCAAACCCCGACAGGGTAAAGCTGTCTTTGAGTGCGACACCCCGCTTGGGTTGACCGGTGAGGATCAGAGCTTTCATCAAAGAATCTCCTTTGTCAAGACAGTACTCCTGATGCCTGTAAATAGCGTTTCTGATGAAGATCTTATCAGGGATGCCGGATAAGGCTCTAGCTACACCCCCTGCAGAAACTTTTCCAATTCTACCTCGTCGGCGGGCTTGGTCAGGTAGGCATTTGCACCAAGCTCGACGGCCAGGTCGCGGTGTTTGGAGGAGGCCCGGGTGGTCAGCACCGCGATGGGCAAGTGGGCGAGGTTGGGGCGACGCCGCACTTCTTCCAGCAGTTCGAAGCCCGACATGCGGGGCATCTCGAGGTCGGTAACCACGGCCTGGAAGGGTTGCTGTTCCAGGAGCTCGAGGGCTTCCTGCCCATCGGCTGCGGTAACCACCTGATGCCCGGCCTTGCGCAGCATCTGCGCCACCACCTTGCGAACCGAGAGTGAGTCGTCCACCAACAACACCGGATGCCGTTGGGTGGGGGCGGTCTCGATGCGGGTGTGGATGGGCATGGCAGTGTCCAGCGAGAGGAGGCCGCTCGGGCTCAAGACCAGGATGACCTCGCCGCTCGCCGAGATGGTCGCACCCATCAGGTGGGGTAACTCCGAGAGGGGGGCGGTGAGGGGTTTGACCAGGGCTTGCTGCAAGCCAATGAAACGCTCGACGGCCAGCGCGACCAGGGCCCCACCCCGACCTTCCACCACCGCCAGGGCATACTCTTCCTGCGTTACGGGAGGCAAGCCCAGCAGCGTGCTGAGGGGTTTGATGGGGATGGGGTTGCCTTCGTAGGTGACGGTCTGTTGGTCGGCCGGTGCGGTGAGCAGGGTCAGGAGGCTCTCGCGGGGAAGGGCGATCACCTGGCCGCCGGTCTGGAGCAGCAGAATGTCCGAAACCACCAGGTTCTGCGGGACGCGCAGGCGGACGGTAGTGCCCAGCCCACTGCGGGTTTCCACGGTCAGATCGCCGCGCAGACGACGGATGGTGGCCGCTACAGCATCCATGCCTACCCCGCGCCCGGCCACATCCGAGACCACCTCGGCGGTGGAGAGCCCAGGAATAAAAATGAGCTGAACGGCTTCCTCGGGGCGCATGGCCTCAATCTGCTCCTGGGTACGTAGCCCCTTTTCTAAGGCTTTTTGCTTGACCGCCTCGAGGTTGATACCCCGGCCATCGTCGCTGATTTCCAGCACCAGGGTGTTGCGCTGCTGCAGGGTGCGGATGGTCAGGGTGCCCTGGGCTTCCTTGCCTTTGGCTCGGCGTTCCTCGGGGCTCTCCAGCCCGTGAATGACCGCGTTGTTGACCAGGTGGATGAGGGCTTCGGACAGGCCGTCGAGCAGCACCGAGTCAATCTCGACCTGCTCTCCCAGGAACCGTATCTGGACGGGTTTCTCACCGGCGATTTGCTGTATCTGGCGGGTGAGACGCTGATAGAAGCGGCCAATGGGAATCAGACGAGCGCGGTTAACTTCCTCGCGCAAGCTTTGGGAGAGCTTTTCGAACTGTTCGGTTTCCTGGCGGAAAGCTTTGATCTGTTCGCTCAGGCTGTTGCGAACCTCGGCCAGGTCGCTGGTCATCTCCTGGATGGAGCGGGCCAGGATGTTGAGGTCGTCGTAGCGGTCGAACTCGAGCTCGGAAAAAAGCTCCTGCACGGTCTTGCCCAGGGTGCTCTGGGCCTGGGGGGTTTGACCGGGGTGTGGGGCTTCCTGCGCCAGCGAAAGGCGGGGGTTGAGGTAGCGATTTTCAAAGTCGGTGGTGGTGCGCAAGAGCCGCTGGCGGGCCGTCTCCAGCAGGTGATCCATCTCCTCGAAGCGCTGGGCCAGTAGCTCCAGGCGCGAGCGGGTGACCAGGGTCTCGCCGGCCAGGTTGAGCAGGGCATCGAGGCGCTCGAGGCTGACCCGCACCGAAGCCGTGCTGCTGGGGCGGGCCCGTTGGGGAGAGGCTGCGGGCGCCGAAGGGGGATTGGCGGGGGCTGGCTGGGCCTGGGGGTTGGCGGGGGCTTCTTTGCCCAGCAAAAGCGCCAGCTGGCTTTGTAGCTCAAAGAGCTGGCCGTCCAGGCTTTGGGCCTGGGGGTCTTTGCCCTCAGCCACTGCAATCATCCTGCCCAGTACCTGCGCTCCTTCCAGCATCACCTGGGCTATTTCGTGGCTCCAGGGTTTGTGCCCTTCGCGTACTGCTACCATCAGATCCTCGAGCTGGTGGGCCAGGGCGCCGATGGGTTTACAGCCCACCGAGTAGGCCGCGCCCTTGACCGTGTGCATGGCCCGGAACAGCGCCCGCAGGTGTTCACCGGTCTCATCGCCGGACTGCAGGCTCACCAGCGCGTTGCCCACATGGTCGAGGTTTTCCAGGGCTTCGGGGGCAAAAAACTCCCAGAACTCGGCGTTTTGCCGATAGAAACTTTGCAGCTCCGCTACCACGCCGCTTGGGGGGGGTGGGGCGGCTTCTTTGGTGGGCTCGGGGGTCTCGCGGACAAAGGCCTCGGGGTTGAGGGCGGTAAGCTCCCGGATTAGCTCGGCGGCTCCCAGGCGGCCTAGCTCGAGGCCCACCCGGCCCTCCTCGCCGTGAATGGCGATGTTCTCCAGGGCTGTGATCAGCACCGCCGTCACCTGACCCATGAACTCCACCACCTTGGCCTGCTGGCTCTGGGTGTAGTGCGGTGCTGCTTCCAGGATGCGTTCGGCCAGGGCCCCCAGGTTGGAGGTTTGCGGAAAGCCGTACAGCCCCGCCGAACCCTTCAGCCGGTGCGCCATGACCACCAGCGGTTCGTGGCGCTGGATGGCCAGGAACTCGGCAGCCTGCTCAAACACCGCCACGGTTTCCCAGGCCTCATCGAGGAAACTTTGCAGCAGATCGGGGGTGGTTGGGGCAGACATACAGACTCCTAATCGGGCAGGCGGAAGCGGCTCAGGTTTCGGGAAAGCTCCTGGGCCAGAACACGCATGGCCTCGGCGGACTGACGGCCCTCCTGGCTCTCGTTTCCGGTTTGTTGGGCGGTGAGAGCGATTTTCTGCACGGCCTGATCCACCCGTTCCACCACCGATACCTGGCTCTGGGCCAGCCCCGAGATTTCCTGGGCCAGGCTTGCGGATTGCGCGGCCAGTCTGGCGATTTCCTCGAGGCGGCTCCCTGCATTTTGGGCTACCCCATAGCCGGTCTCTACCTCGCGTACCCCCTCCTGTACCTGCTCGACCACCCTGGCAATATCACTTTGCACCTGCTGCACCAGCAGGCTTACGCGGTTGGTTTCGCGGGCCGACTCCTCGGCCAGCTTGCGAATCTCCTCGGCAATGATGGCAAAGCGTCGGCCTGCGGCCCCGGCCCCGGCGGCCTCGAAAGAGGCGTTCAGGGCCAGCAGGTTGGTTTGGGAAGCGAAGTCCTCGAGTACCCGGGTAATGTTCTCGATTTCGGCGGAGCGCCGGGCCAGCCCGCCGATGTTCTCGGCGATGGCCTGCATCTCCCGGCGGATGTCGCTCATGCCCGAGAGGGTCTGGGTCACGGCCTGACGGCCTTGCTGGGCCGACTCGAGGGTTTGCTGCGCAGCCTGAGCGGTGAGACCCGCGCTTTCGGCCATCTGGCGGATGCTCGAGGTCACTACTCGAGTCTCTTGCTGCACCTGACTCACTTCCCTGGCCTGTGAGAGGGCGCCTCTGGCAATGGAGGAGGTGAGCTGATCCATCTGAGCCGCGCTCTGGTTTACTGACTCGGCGGCTTGCTTGACTTCCTTGAGCAGCAGGGCAATCTCCTCCACAGTGAGGTTTACCGCATCCACTACGTTGCCCAGTACATCGTTGCTCACCTCACCGCGCTTGGTCAGATCGCCCTGGGCGATCTCAGAAGCAACGTCGAGAAAACGCCGCACGCTTTGTTGTAGCTGTAGACCCCTTTGACGTTCTTCCTCTCGTTGCTCTAGCAGGCTTCGCAGGGTAAGGATGGACTGGTTGAGGGTTTTGCCGACCAGCCCCAGCTCGTCGTTGGAGCGCAAATGTACCAGCGACGAAAGATTACCCTCCCCCAGATGCCGGGCTGTTTTGGTGAGTTCGCGCACCGGCGCCAGGATGGAGTTCAGTACCCCCACAATCAGCAACAGCGCAAGTACCAGGGTGGAGATCACGATGAACAAGCTGAGCACTTGGTTGTTGACCAGTTGACCCAGGCGTTGCTCGAGTACGGTGTTGAGCTGCGACAAGCCAGCGTGGTTCACGGCAAAGTAGGCATCTAATGGACGGCTTAGTTGCTCAAAATATATCGCAGGCTCCAGCGCTAACTGCTTGCTCAGAACCTCCCGCCGGGTTAAATCGACTGCCGACTCGGTAATGGCGCGGGCTGAATTGACCTGCTCGCTCAATGCGTTTCCGAGTACAGGATTGGCAGCCAGTGCATTTCGCACCGTTCGCTCCAGGGGGGCTGTAAGCGAAGGGATTTCGCCTAAATTGGTGCCCCGGATTGCCAGGGAGGCCAGCAGGCCGCTCAAGCGTTTTTCGTGTTCGGGAGAAAGGGTTTTTGATTGCAGTGCGGCAGCGCCGAGACCCTGTACCTGACTCAACGTTTCTACCACCGGCGGCAGGCGATAGACTACGGTGTCCACCAGCCAGTAGCTCTGCTTGGTGGGATCGAGCAACAGGTTGGAGCCAGAGGCGATCTTCTCGTTGATGCCGGTAAGCTGCTGAATGAGGCGGGTATGCTCGATAAAGCTGCGGTTGGCGCTGTAGTTTACGGCTTGAAGGGTGTTCCAGCTAGCTTCCAGGGCCTCGAGGTCTTTTCCCAGGCCAAAAGGGTCGCCCTGGGCCCGATTCGTCTGTTGAATAAGCTGCAAATTGCGCCTGATTTCCTCGGCCTTTTTGCTCCTGTCTATGGCCAAATCACGGTTACCAGACAGTACCGCAGCGCTCATGCCGCGGTGTTCGGCGATAGCCTTGATCAGGGTGCTGGTTTGCTGCAAGAAAAGCACCCCTTGCTTTTCCGCCCGCACAAAGTTGATGTCGCTGCGCTGCTCAGAAACCAGCGAGAAGAGCAGGTAAAAGATGGGGAAGAGGAGGGGGATGACCAGCAAAGCCAGCTTGTAGGGAATGCGGAGATTGCCAAAGAACCCGGTGTTGGTGGCCTCGACGGTCTCGGCATCTACCCGCACCTTCCGGCTCTGGGCGCCCAGGAGTCCCAGTTGTTTGACTTCTACTTCTCGGAGGTTGCGTTGCAAAGCCATATGTGTTCCCCTGCTTAGGCTGGCAGCCGGAAGCGGGTCAGGCTCTGGCTCAGTTGCTGGGCCAGAGCGCGCAGTTCCTCGGCAGTCTGGCGGCCTTTGCGGCTTTCCTCGTCGGTTTGCAGGGCGGTGTTGTAGATGTCCTGCACCACGCCCGTTACTTCTTCGACCCGGTTCACCTGTGCCTGGGCAGCTTGCGCCACATAGCGCGCGGCATCGGCAGATTGTTGGGCCAGGAGGGCGATCTGTTCCAGCTTGCTACCGGCCTCGGTAGCGATGCGGTAACCCTGCTCCACCTCGCGGGTGCCGCCTTCTACCGAGATCACCACCCCTTGAATCTCGGTTTGAATCCCCTTGACCAGAAGACTCACGCGCTGGGCCGCACGGGCGGAGTCCTCGGCCAGTTTACGTACCTGGTCGGCCACCACCGCGAAGCGAGCCCCCGCCTCACCGGCGCCGGCCGCTTCGATAGCGGCATTCAGGGCCAGCAGGTTGGTTTGCTTGGCGATGCGCGTGATGGTATCTACCACTTCAGAAATCTCCAGGGAGCGATCCGAAAGCCCCTTGATGTTTTTGGCGATGCTCTGTACCTCGCGGCGGATGTTTTGCATGCCGCTCAGGGTGTTTTGTACCGCATCTTTGCCTTCCAGCGCGGCTTCTTTAGCCTGCATCACCAGACCCGTGCCCTGCACGATCTGGTTGGCCATGTCACGGATGGTTTCGGAAGCGTCCAGGGCTTCGATCCGGGCTCTGGCCGAAAGTTCGGCCTGCGACTCGGCTTTCTCGAGCACGCTTTCTGAGATCTGGGCCATCTGTGCAGCGCCCTGGTTGACCATCTCGGTAGCCGTCTGCACCTGCTTGAGGAGGTAAGCAATCTCTTCGACCGTCAGGTTTACCGCGTCTACCACGTTGCCCAGTACATCTTCGGTCACCCGCCCGCGCTTGGTCAGGTCGCCCTGGGCAATGTCCATGGCCACGTTCAGGAAAGCGCCGATGTTTTCTTGCAAAAGCTGGCTCTGGCGAAGCTGCTCGGCATCGGCCTCCGCTTTGGCCTTGAGCTGCATAGTGGTTTCGTTGAAGGTGCGGGCCAGTGAACCGAGTTCGTCGGAGGACTGAACCGGCACCTGAACCCCAAGGTCGCCTTTGCGCAAGCGCAGAGAAGCCGCAAACAACTGCCCTACTGGCCCAGTGATCGAACGAGCCACCGTTCCTACGATGCCCAGGGCCAGAACCAGCGCTATAGCAACCATTACAAACACAAGAGTTTGCCGCTGCTGAGCGTTGCTCCACTGTTTTGCGATATACCTGCCAAGTACCTCGAGTGAATCCTGGCCTAGACGTGTGATGTTGGAGTTGGTCTGTACAAATGCATTTCCATACTCGGCAGGGCGAAGGACAGGGCGGGCTGTGGCCAGAATGGAGTTGGTAACCAAAGTGTTCATGAATCCGACTTCAGCTGATAGCTGCTCCATTTCCAGCGCTATGGCCTCGAGGTCGCGCGATTCTCGCAGCTTGGTCTGGGTTAGGCTTAGCAAGATTTTTTCGCTGATGCCTTCAGCTTGTCTGAGCAAGTTAATGATTTGCTCTCGTTCGTAAATGAGGGCCGATCCGCGGGCAAGTACCTTCATGCCGAGGAAACGAAGCTGGGCCAGCGTCTCGCGTAGCTCGGGCAAATGACGCAAAGTCGTTTCGGTAAAGAGAAACACATCGGAACTTGAGCTGAGGAGTAGGCCTGAAGACAGGCTAAGTTGCTCCAGAGCTTGGCGCAAATGCGCGATTAGCTCGTGGTGCATCTCAAAAATCGCCTCATTGCCTGCGGCCAGGCTTTTGTTTTTGATACCTGTCCATTCTTGCTGGATTTCTTCGATAGTTCTGCCCAGACCGAAGCGATCCCGAATACTCTCGTTCATCTGGGTAATTTGCTGAAAGGCCTTGTCTACATCTTCAGCTTCCTTAGCCAGATCCGCGTTGCTGCCCAGGATTTTATTGTCCAGGCTATGGCGCCGATACTCGCTAACCTGCTGAATAAGACCAAAGAAACCCTGTGCAAGCTGTAACCCCAAAATTTGATTGTAAATGCCTTCAGACTGGCGCTGCTCAGATAAATAAATGGTTGTTAGAGGAACGATTCCGGCTACTGAGAAAGCCAGTACGATGAGCAAAAGTTTTTGCCAGATACGGAGCGACCCCAGGAAGCCGCCGGCGCGAATCACCTGGGTGGGTGCTGCTGGAGCAGGGCGTCGGACGGGTCGAACGACGGTTTTGGGCGTACGGTGGGTCATGCTTCGGCCTCCGGTACTTTGTCTGCAGAAGTCTCGAGCAAGGAACTCAGGAACATGGGCAATCCTATAACCACTACCGCTAGCAGCAAGAAAATGTTGAGTGAAAGCAGATTTCCACTGGCGATCATGCTGTGCATGCTGTCGCCATCGGTTGCGGTAAATTTGGCCGCTAGCATGGCGGTGTAGTGCATGAATGGGATGGCCGAGCCGGTGATGACAGCGGTGATCAGGTGACGGAAGGGAACCAGATTAAAAGCCTGGCTGGTGAGTGTCCAGATACCAAATGTACCCAGTGCTACGGCTACCAGTACCGAGACTGCAACCAAGGCAAGATCAAAGGTTAGTTTGGCATTCAAGCGCATGGCGAACATGCCCACGTAGTGCATCACACCGATGCCCGCCCCCAGAAAAAAGCCGGAGCCCAGCACCTGAGCCAGGCCCACCTTGGGCTTGCTGACCAACTGGAAAGCCGCCGCCGCACCAAGTACAGCGAAGAAAACCGAGATTAGGGTGATGAGGGGATCGTAAGCCACCACCATTTCGAGTTGAAGGGCGGTCATGGCGGTAAAATGCATGGCCCACACCCCCAACCCGAATGTGGTGGCACCAAGCCAGAGCCAGGCTCTACCGGCGACTCCTTGTCGCAAATAATTGATGGTAGCCAATGCGGCATAAGACGCGAAGATGGCGACCAAGAAAGAAACCCCTACTAAAAAGGGGTCATGGTTCATGGGCAGATGGGTTTGTTCCATTGAGACAACTCCTTAGGCTTGGGCTTGGGCCCGACCAGGAATAGCCGAGGCTTGTGCCAGGGTGGACATTTGTTCAGATAGATGCGCGAAGAGATTGCGCACCTCGAGGATCTGCACGCTTTTGCCGTCCTCTTCCAGAATGGCGCTGAATAGTGGGTGCTGGCTGGGGGCCATCCAGGCTCCACTCAAGTTGGTACGGAGCCCCACCACCTCGTCAATTAGGAAAGCCAGTGGCTGCCCTTCAAACTCGAGCAAGGCCGCAATCCCAGAACCAGAGGGTGCAATTTGCAAAACGTGACACAGATCGAACACCGGCACAATCTGGCCCTGGTTGCTCAACAGTCCCATCAAGGGGGCGGGGGCCAGCGGGACGGGAGTGGGCTGGGTGACTTCCAGCACTTCCTTGAATGCTTTGGGTTCCACGCCAAGATAGGTGCTGCCCAGGCGCAGCACCCATACTTTGCTAATGGCGGTATTGATCATGGCTAGATCCTTGATGCCTCGAGGGGCGTGGCCCAACGGCTTGGATGGAGCTAGGCTTGAAGTATTTCCTGCACGGCCTTGCGCAGGGCTTCGGGGGTGTAGGGTTTGGTCAGGTAGCCATTAGCGCCCTGGCGTTTGCCCCACTCGATGTCGGTGGGTTCGCCTTTGGAGCTGATGACCAGCACCGGGATGTGTTTGGTGGCCTCGCTTCGGCGCAGTGAACGCAGCACCTCGTAGCCGTTGCGGCCCGGCATGACTACATCCAGCAGCACCGCGTCCGGCTTTTCGGCTTCGATACGTTGCTCTACGTTTTCGCTACCCTGGTACAACACGACCTGGTGATACTGCGAAAGCGATTGTTCAATGAGCTTCAGGTCGGCCAGAGAGTCATCTACTGCGATCAGTTTTGCCATATTTTTCCTCCGTGTTTGCGAGCGAAGACAGACATGTCTGCTGAGAGGTATTTCCGCCCGCAATGTAACCATAAGTTATGCGAAGCGTTACATGGCCCCTGTGATGGTTGCACATGCCGTGGGCTACTGGGCGTTACGTGCGAATACCCCCAAATGGGGGTATAGCCTGGTTCCCTGATTTGGGCAAACCGGGATAAAAGTCCCTGGTGGAGGGGCCAGGATGGGCGTATATTTACATTGAAAGCAGGAAAGTCGGTAACGGGTTTCCTGCTTCCGACCTCAGCAGCTTCATCCGAAAGGAAAGGTTGCTGGGGGCTTTTTTTGCCGAGGAGGTCGCCATGTTCAACAATATCTTGATGGCGTTCGATGGCTCCACCCATGCCCAGAAAGCAGCCCGCCTGGCTGCCGATCTGGCCCGGCAGTACCAGGCTGCTCTTTGCGTGGTTCACACCTACGATCCGGTTCCCGACTATCTGGGTGAGCCCTACCTGCAAGAGGTGATCTCCAGGCGAACCGAGGCCGCAGACCGGGTTATGGAGCAGGCCCAGGCTTTGCTGGGGGAGCTTCCAAAAGTTGAAACCGAGGTGCTGGAAGGGCCCGCAGCAGAGGTCATTTTGCGAGTAGCCCAGGTGCGACACGTAGATCTGATCGTGATGGGTACCAGAGGCTTGGGACAGTTGAGTGGTTTACTGCTCGGCAGCCAGAGTCAGAAAGTGGTGACCCATGCCCAGTGTCCGGTATTGCTGGTGCGCTAGAGGGACACTAAGCCCTCAGAAAGCCGCTAGGCTAGGCTCGAGGCTGCCGGGATTTGTGATGGGGGTGGGCTATTACGGCGTCGTAGAGATACCCATACACTTCGACGGCTTCCATGAGCTATGGCCCTTAAAACCCCTCCCTACCACGCAGGGAGGGTGGGGAGGGTATTAGGCAAGGCCCTGAACTGACCTGCTGTGTGAAGGCGCTGTTCAGCAACCCCACCTGACCTCCCCTACGATGTAGAGGAGGAACGAAAAGACGTCTGCTTCGGCTTCTGCCAGTGAACACAGCACGCGTGCAGCTCAACCGAAATGGACACATCTGTAAAGATATTTGTACGACCGTGTAGTAGCAACATGACCAACCCCAAGACACAGCCTTGGGCTTTTGCAGTATCAGCCCAGCCGACGGCGCAGCTCGAGGGCTTCCGTTCTTAATTGCTCCGTTTGTTGCAGTTGGGCCAGAGTAGTGTCGCGGCTGCTTTCCAGCCGGGTGCAGGGGGTGCGGTACAGACTATTGAAACGTTCGCGGGTGCGCTGCATCTCGGTGTTCAGGGTCTCGCTCAAGGCCCGCTCGAGGGTGCTGCGTAACTCCGCCAGCCGTTCGCGCAGGCGGGCTTTGGCAGTTTCTTTGCGGCGGGGCAGGATGGAGGTAGCCAGAATAGCGCCAAACACCGTGGCAAAAATACCCAGAATATCGAAGGCAATTTTCTGGGCGACCAGCAGGATGGTCAGGCCCAGCCCCATCACCCCCACTTCTGCCAGGGCGGTGCCGCGCAGGCTCTCCTGGATGAAATCGCGCAACTGAATGGCCTCGGCCTCGGCATCAAAGGAGCGCAGGGCTTCTTCCAGGTTGCCCGCAATGGTGCGCTCTTCCGGGCCGACCTGCTCGGTTTGCCGCAGGCCGGGCGCTTCCCGCAGCAGCGAGAGGGCATCCTCGAGCAGTTCGCGGTCACGCTTGGCCAGCCAGTTCATGGCCTCGAGTACGCGGCGCTCGATCTCCTGGTTGGCCCCTTTGACCACATCATCAATAAAACTCTGCTTGAGCTTGCTGGATTGCAGCAGCTCGAGAAATTTGGAGAAACGCACTTTTTCGTCCAGCCAGCGTTCACCCCTGCTGCGCACCTCGTCAATGGCTTGCAGCGCCAACGCGACCTGCCCGTTGAAGTCGCGGCGGGTGCGTTCTTCATGACGCTGGAGTAGGCTATCCAGCTCACGGCAAGTGGCAAGCTGCTTCTCGGCTTCTTTGAGCCTGGTTTCCAGGGCGGGTTTGGCTTCTTCGCTGAGCCGCGCCAACACCCCCAGGGGCGAACCTAGCTTGAGGAGGGCGGCCTCGTGGGTGAGCACTTGCCGGATGTGGGCCTCGAGCTCGGGAATATGGCTTTGAGCCACGTTGCCTTGCCGTGCCCGACGGGCCGATACCGGGAAGATAGGCGGGATGTGTCCCAGAGTCTGGTCGGCACCTTTCTGGACGAACTCGAGCACCTGCTGCAACTCGGGCTCGGTGAGTAAATCCATTTTGTTGATGATGAGCACCACCTTCTTGCCCCAGGCCCGAATGAAATTTAGGAAGTCGGCTTCGGACTGGGTGAAGGGCCGGTCGGCACTGGTGACGAACAGTATCAGGTCGGCGCGGGGGAGAAATTTCTGGGTCAGAACCTGATGATGTTGCAGGATCGCGTTGGTGCCAGGGGTGTCTACCAGCCGTACATCTTTGAGCAGTGGATGCGGCAACTGAATGAGCACCAACTCGGGGGACTGCGGCTGTAGCTTGGGTTCGGGGCCGTAGCCGATCAGATTAATGCGGTCGGTGGTGGGCGTGACCCCCTCCTTCAAAAAATCGCCCCCCAGGAGCGCATTGAGTAATGACGACTTACCGCTGTTAAACTCGCCCGCTACCACCAACAAGAAGGGGCCATCCAGATCCAGCAAGGCTTGCTTGAGCGGCTTGGTTTCGATCCCCACTCGAGCCAATGCATCCAGCCCTCTGGTCAGCAACGCACGCACATCCTGGGCCAGGGCCAATGTGTTGGAATCCAACATGCTCTGTATTCTATCGTAGGGATTTGTAAAGGCCGTACAGCATCGCGCTTTGGGTCGGGAGACTGGTTTGGAGAAAGCAACGAACATCACTGACCGCAGAGGGGTCAAATAGCTGCGCGAGATTATGCGATGAAAACGGGCTTATTTGCCCCTTATTATTGACCTGGGTTGTGTGTTGCTACTTTGCGCCAGGCTGTGGGCGTTGCAGCAGTTGGTAAAATTATCGCCATCTTTACTTCATCTGCGCTTGGGTGAGACAGTTTTAAGACGGAATTCTTGGGATGCTTTTTGTCTCGGTGGAAACGGCATAAATGGAGGGAGGTGATGGCTGAAGTCTGAATATGCTGAAATGCCAACCACCCAATTCACTCGATGCGGGCGCAATTGATTAAGATACCCTCGAGCGAAAATGCAACATCACAAAAACGCGATAATAAAGGAAAAAACTCGATGCTTCGATGCCAATCGGACGAATCGAAAATTCACCCATAAGTTGTATTTGACGTGCAAAAACCACACAACATGTTGTATAGTTGGGTTCAGTGGAGCCACAATCTAACAGAAACGCTCGTCCACATTACGCGCAATGCCAGAAACCTGGTTATGTGCAATGGGCGAATCGTCCGCTGGATAGCGCATGATTCGGGAGTTTCTGCTCAGATGACTCCACTCTGAACTAAGGAGGAACATACATGCCTGAAAACCAAGAAACCGCCAAGAAGCCTGCTGCTAAGAAAGCCGCCGCCAAGCCCGCAGCCAAGAAGCCTGCCGCCAAAAAAACTGCCGCCAAGCCTGCGGCCAAGGCTGCTGCGAAGTCTACCGCTAAGTCTGCTGCCAAGCCGGCTGCGACCAAAGCGGCCCCCAAAAAAGCCGCTGCCAAGGCTGCTGCCAAGCCGGCTGCGAAGTCTACCGCTAAGTCTGCTGCCAAGCCGGCTGCGACCAAAGCGGCCCCCAAAAAAGCCGCTGCCAAGCCTGCGGCCAAGGCTACTGCCAAGCCCGCCGCGAAAAAGGCTGCTCCCAAGAAAGCGGCTGCCAAGCAGTAAGGCGCAAGTTTAGTAAACCGACTCCGCTCTGGAGTCGGTTATTTTTTTGGTCTCGAGGAGGTTGGGATAATACAACGCTATATGGAGCACTCTTCACAAAATTCAAGCCATCCGATTGCAAGAAAGATTTGTCCTGGATAGAACGATGGTCGCCTGGAAACTCGAAACCCAAGCAACCGTGGGCCGAACCCGGATCACGCTCGAGTGCGTAATGCGCGTCTGGGCCAGGCGCTTTTTCGTTTTCGCGGGCGGCCACGTCTGTGAAGAGCGCTGTAAGACGATCTGGCGGGCTTTTGGCTTTGTCAACTGTCTTTTTGAACCCGGTATCACCTCGAGGAATTCTGAATAGCTTCCACGGCTTGTGGGTTCTCGAGGGCCGACAGGTCGCCAGGGTTTTGTCCCAGGTAGGCGGCTCGAATCACCCGTCGCATCACTTTGGCATTGCGGGTTTTGGGCAGGTCGGGGACAAAAAGAATTTTTTCGGGCTTGAGCGCTTTGCCCAGCCGAGCGGCAATGGTTTCTGCAATGGCCTGTTCCATTTCCTTGCTCGGAGCGTGCTCGGTTCGCAGCACCACAAACACCACCGCTGCCTCGCCCTTGACGGGATGGGGAATGCCAATGGCAGCGGCTTCCTTCACTGCCGGGTGCTCGACGGCGGCGCTTTCGTATTCAGCGGGGCCCACCCGCTTCCCGGCAATTTTGAGGGTGTCGTCACTGCGTCCCTGGATCATCCAGTGGCCCTCCCGATCCAGAATGGCCCAGTCGCCATGCACCCAGATGTTTTCAAATCGGCTCCAATAGGTGTCCAGGTAGCGCTCGGGGGCCTTCCAAAAACCTTTAGTCTGCCCAGGCCAGGGCCCCATCACGGCCAGCTCACCTACCTCGTCCCGCACGGGCTGTCCGGTACTGTCCAGCACCTCGGCGTGAATCCCTGGAACAGCAGTGTTGAACCCCATGGGCTTGATGGGCCGCCAGGCCGTGCAGCCCAGGATGCCACCGCCAATTTCTGTACCGCCGGAGTAGTTGATGATGGGTACGCGATTCTGACCTACAGTTCGAGCAAACCACAGATAGGGCTCCAGGTTCCAGGGTTCGCCGGTGGAGCCCAGCATCCGCAGCCTGGACAAGTCATGCTTGCGAACGGGCTCGTCGCCCAGGGGCATCAGGGCCCGTACCAGGGTGGGGGAGAGGCCCAGGTGGGTGACCCCGTGCCGCTCACAAATAGACCATAGCCGGCTTGCATCGGGGTAATCGGGGGCGCCTTCATAGAGCAGCACAGTGCCTCCGATGGTCAGGGCTCCCAGGATGGCCCACGGGCCCATCATCCAGCCCATATCGGTGAACCAGAACAGGGTCTCGTGCTTTCGCAGGTCGAAGAGATGAGCCATGTCCTGTGCGGCTTTGATGGGAAAGCCCGCGTGGTAGTGCACGGTGCCCTTGGGTTTGCCGGTGGTGCCGGAGGTGTAGATCAGCATGAAGGGATCCATGCTGTCCATGGGTTCATAAGGGGCTGTGGAGGGTTGCTGTGGAACGATTTGATCCCAGGCCACCTCGTTGGGTGCTAGCTCCACATTTCCAAAACGGCGGATCACCAAAAGCTGTTGCACGCTGGGTGAAAGCGCCGCAGCAGCACGGGCGTTGTCCAATAGCTTGACCTGGCTGCCCCGGCGGTAAAAGCCATCGGCGGTGAGGATAAGCCTGGCCTCGGCATCCTGAAGGCGGGTGGCCGCTGCCTCGGCGGCATAACCAGAAAAGATAGGTACAAAAATCGCACCGATCTGGGCCAGAGCCAGGGCGCTGATAGCGGTCTCGGGCAGCATGGGCAGGAAGAGGCCTACCCGGTCGCCCTTGCCAATACCCAGCGATCTGAGCGCATGGGCCGTCTGGGCTACGGCGGCCTCGAGTTCGCCATAACTCAACCTCACCACAGCGCCGTCTTCCCCTTCCCAGATAAGGGCCGGGTCGTGGGGCCGGGTTTTGGCATGGTGGAGGGCGTTGTGGGCCAGGTTCAGCCGCCCCCCCACAAACCAGTGGGGCCACTGTGGCCCCTGCGAAACATCTAACACCTGACGATAGGGGACAAACCACTCGATGCCCAGAAGCTGTAAGGTGGCCTCCCAGAAAGCCTCCGGCTGCTGGATGCTGAAGGTGTAAAGGGCCTCGTAGCTATCCAGGTTCAGGTGTCGCAGCATGGCTTCGATGTGGCTGCCGTGTTTGTAATTGTCCGATGGAAACCAGATGGGTTCGCTCATGTCCGGCCTCACTTTGCTTGCTTACAGTTTATCGGGTACAAGGCAATGAGCGAGCTGGGTGAGCTACCAGAGCGCTCTTCACTTGAGTTGAGTTATCGAATCCAAGGAAACCTTATCCAGAACAAAACAGTGGCCGCCGGTATGGGCGGCTACTTCTGTGAAGAGCGCGATACACCGTTCATGGGAACTGCGTTTGGAGGGTGCTATAGGCGTGCTCTACCGCTTACGAAACAGCCCAAACAACCCTTTGCCTTTGGTGGGCTTGCCTTCTCCGGCGGTTTTGTTAGAAGTGGGCTCGGCCTGGGGGGTGCCGCGTACAATCTGGAGAAAGGCTTTGGGGGTGGCGCGAATGGCGGGGTCTTTGGCCAGGAGGTTGCGCACGATTCGATCCAGATGAGGGGGAAGGTTGGTCGGAGGGGGGAGCTTATGCAGGTGGGCATGGCTGATCTCCTCGAGGGTCTCGCCTACATAGGGTCTTTTGCCTACCAGCAACTCGAAGGCCATCACCCCAAACGAATAGGCGTCCGATGCGGGGGTCGCGGGCTCGCCCATGAAGAGCTCAGGGGCCATGTAGAAAGGGCTCCCGGCCCGCTCCAGGGGTTTGGGGTTTTCGCGGGTTTTGGCCACGCCAAAGTCGCCCAGTTTGAACAGCAGACCGTCAATGAAGATGTTGGAGGGCTTGACATCCTGGTGGATGATGCCCCGGTCGTGGAGATAGATGAGGGCCTCGGCAATTTGACACAGGCACTCGAGGGCCATCTCGCGGCTCAGGGAACCTTTTTTGAGACTGTCCTCGAGGGTGCCTTCCTCGAAATACTCCAGCGCCAAAAAAGCCCCGTCTCCTTCAGGGCGACCCGAAAGCCCTCGCACCAGGTTGGGGTGGTTGAGGGTCAGGGATAGGGCTACTTCCTGGGCAAAGCGCTCGGTAAGGGCCCGGTCGGTGCGAACCTCGCGTCGGGGTACCTTGAGGGCTACCTTGGTGCCGTCGGGGGCATGGGCCAGGTACACCTGCGACGACCGCCCCAAGCCCAGGAGCATCTCGAGCTTGTAGTGTTGTCGGGTCAGTCGGCGATAGTCCATGTAGATTCCAGGTACGCTTGGTATTTCAGCACAGGATGCGTTACGAAAGGGTTATGTGTTCCCCTGGTTGGAGGGCCTTTCCACCTACCCCCAGCAGGCCGGCCCGCTGGACAAAGGCCGCGCCGTCCTGGGCAATGGGGGGAAAGGTGTTGTAGTGCACGGGTAAAACCTGCTTGGCGCGGGTCAGCTCGAGGGCCTGTAGGGCATCGTCGGGGCCCATGGTGAAGTGGTCGCCGATGGGCAGAATGGCCAGATCCACACTATACGGGGCCACCAGCGCCATATCGCTGAAGAGGGCCGTGTCGCCAGCGTTGTAGATTCGCTTGCCGCCCAGCTCCAGCACAAAGCCCTGGGCCACACCGCCGTAGGTTCCGTCCGGGAACGACGAGGAGTGCTGGGCCGGAAACCATTTGAGCCAGCCGCCCTTGAACCGGTAGGTGCCCCCCAGGTTCATACCCACGCCCTTGCCTCCATGCTTTTCAGCATAGCTAACGATCTCGTAGTTGGAGAGGATGGGAGCTCCGGTGCGCTGACTGATGGCTACACTGTCGCCGTAATGGTCGCCGTGGGCATGGGTGAGCACAATCAGGTCGGCTTCGACCTGGTCGGCGGAGAGGGCCGCTTTGGGGTTGCCGGTAAGGAAGGGATCCACCACAATGCGGGTGGTGCCGTCACTGATGAGCAGTGCTGAGTGTCCCAGGTAGCGTACTTCGACCACGGTTCCACCTCCGAATGCTTCCAGTATATGCTCCCTTCAAGTTTCAGGTTTGTCTCCAGTGCTCCTTGGCGGCAGGAAGGGGGTAGCGCCCATTTGCACCCTGGGGATGGCTGGGGCTGGGCTCACCCGGATCAGGCTTGGGTCAACCGCTCTAAAACACGCTCCACATTGCGCTCGAAGGCGGCTTCGGCCAGCCGCCCCAATGCCCGCCCGCCCCATTTTTCCCCCTGGGGTAGGGTAGCGTGGATGCGGAGGGTGAGCTGGTAGGCAATCCCGCCTTCTACCACCTCGCCCAGGCCCTCGAGCTCGGCCCAGAAGGCCGGGGGGTCGGGGAGGGGCAGGGCCTCCAGGCGGGCTTTGCTGCCCTCTGGATGAATACGGCTCTGGAAGGGAAAATGGATTTCCCCAAACAGCGGGGCCTCGGCCACCAGATAGCCCTTCAGACTGGTGTCCTGGCGGGTCAGCTCGCCAAAAGGGGGCTTGCCGGCGAACACCCGCTCGGGCTGTAGCAGATGCTCGGGGGGTTCGGCCAGCCGCAGTTGAAACGCCTTTTCCAGCACCATTTAGTTGACCCACTCGACCCGTAGCTGTCCGGCTTGCGCGAGTTGCTCGATTTCCTCGTCGGTTACGTTTCGCAGGCGGGCCAGGTGGCCAAACTCCGGGGCTGCCGAGGCCAGCCCGACCCGTACGACCAGCACCTCCTCGCCTTCGGCCTTGCCGATGCGCCAGACCAGATGATTCCCCAGCCGCTCGAGCAGATCCTCCATAACCCATAGCCTATCGGGTGGCGGGGGTTGGGTAAAGAGAGCCGGGTAACGGAGGGTAAACTAGGCCAGTGGAAGCGATTGTGCTGGCCGGAGGCAAAGCCGATGACCCACTGGCCCTGAAGTTCGGCGTTGCCAGCAAGACCCTGGTGCCCTACCGGGGTCGTCCGCTGGTGGAGTACACCCTGGAAGCCCTGGCGCAGGCGGGGCTGGAAGTGATTTTGGTGGGCCCTCCAGCCCCCTTGAACCCACCCCCCAAGGTATTCCTGCCCGACCACGGCAGCCTGGTGGCCAACCTCGAGGCTGGGCTCCAGGCTGCAGAGAACGAAAAAGTGCTGGTTGCAACCGGTGATATGCCCTTTCTAAGCGGGGAAGCCGTGCGCTGGGTGCTGGAACATGCGCCCCAGGCGGGTTTTGTATATACCATTATTGCCAGGCCCACCATCGAGCAACGCTTTCCCAAGATGCGGCGCACCTATGCCCGCATCCGGGAGGGTTCCTTTACGGGGGGCAACATCGTTCTGATTGACAAAAAGCTCTTTTATACGGCCCTTCCATTGCTCAAACGGGCGCTGGAACTGCGAAAAAAGCCCCTGGCCCTGGCCCAGATGATTGGCTTCGGAACCCTCCTGAAGGTGCTTTTAGGCCAGGCCGATATGGCCGGGCTCGAGGCCAAGGTCTCGCAAATCATTGGGGTTCCGGCCAAGGCGCTCATCACCCCCTATGCCGAGGTGGGGGTAGATATAGACAAGGAAGAAGATTTGCAGTGGTTGGGGTAGTTTGTTTGGTTGCTGGGTCTGGCGTAGAGGTTGCACGCTCGAGCAGTAAGACAAAAGTGCTTCAGGGCTCGAGCGGCAGGGATTGTGATGCTACAATCAAGTGCCGCCCATTTACCGACTGCATTCCTTGAGCTTTCAGCCTTCAGCTTTAGGCTTTCGGCTCCCCTTTGAGCTGCCGCAAAGCGCCGACCCCTAATCGGGTGTGTCCCTGTTTCAACCAGCCTCAACAACCCCAACTCGCCGTGAAACCCCTCTGGATGCCGATCACCATAGCGGCACTGACCTTCCGGCGCAGACCGAGTACCCCTACGGGGGCTTGGATAGAGCTTTGTGCAGCACCCCAAGGGGGATTGACCGTCTGGTTCATTGGTTGATTTTGGGACGCACCCCCCCTAATCTACTAACCTGAAGTTGCCCCTCTAACCAGTGTAGACTAGAAGCCAGATGCGAACGGTTCGAGATTTACGCCTGGCGGGTCTAATTGCTTATCTTGCCGCCCTCATTGCAGGGCTAATCGTTTCTGGACTCGTGCACCTGGCTTTTGGTGGGCGGGGCCAGTTCGGTTGGGAAGGGGTGAACTTTTTTGGTCTTTTAGAGGGGCTTTTTTTCTTGCTGGTCTTTACCCTGACGCTCTGGATTGCCAAGCGGGCCGTCAAGGTGACCACTACCACCCTGCTCTCTGCCGGGATTTTCGCCCCTACCTCGGCGCGCAGGCTGGCCCGGCCCGTGCCGGTCATCAATGCGCTACAGTCCTTCGAGGGCAGCATCGCGGTACTGCTCGAGGCAGGGCATCCGGTAGGCATCATCGGCATTGCCGATTCGCTGGTTCCCTGGGACGAGGCCCCGGTGGTGCCTGGCGAGACGGCGGCCAGCGAACTGAGCTCCCTATTCCGCCAGCACCAGATCGTGTTTGTGGCCGATGGGGACACCGTTCACGGCATGATTACCCGCGAGCGCTACTTCAAATATTTGGGGGCCAAGTAAAGTGCTCCTGCTAGAGGGGTAACTAAAGCCATTGTTTTGTGGCCAAAAGCTCAAAGCCGAAAGCTGAACGCATAAGAATCCTCTTTTCCACATGGTTTCTCTCGCCTTCCCTGTGTGAGCGAAGGTGGCGACGCCCACCCGCTCTGGTCATATGAAACGACGGCCGCGAGATGGGTTGCGCCAGAGGTGTCACCAGAAGCAGAGATTCATTACTTGCCTGAGAGTTGAGCGTATGCGTAAAGCCGATATCACAGTACCTTTTGTTAGGGGGTTGCTTGGTTCCGAAGCTGGAAATGGCAGATGAACATATCCGGTAGGTGGTTTGGCGTATTCTGATTGCTAACTGGAGAGATACACATGACCAAAGCCCCAGACATTGTAGATTTGCTCAACCTGGCCGTAGATCGCAACTCGAGCGACCTGGTCATCACGGTCGGTCTGCCCCCTATGGTCAAGATTGATGGTGAGTTCCACCCCACCGAATATGAACCCCTGACCCCGCAGGAAACCCGCCGCCTGACCTATGCCCTGATGGACGAAAAACAGCAACGGGTCTTTGAGGAAGAGAAGGAACTCGACTTCTCTTTCAGCCTGCCGGGCAAGGGCCGCTTCCGCGTCAATATCTTCTTGCAGCGCGGTAGCGTGGGCGGGGTGTTGCGGGTGGTGCCTTCCAACGTCAAGAGCTTCGAGGAACTGGGCCTGCCCAAGAATGTGGCCGATATTGCCATGAGCCCTCGAGGTTTGGTACTGGTGACTGGGCCTACCGGCTCGGGAAAGTCCACTACCCTGGCCTCGATGATCGACTACATCAACGAGCGCAAGCGCTGCCACATTGTCACCATTGAAGACCCAATTGAGTTCTTCCATCGCCACAAATCCTCCATCATCAACCAGCGCGAAATTGGCTCCGATACCCACGGCTTCGATAAGGCCCTGCGCTCGGTGTTGCGTCAGGCTCCCGATGTGATTCTGGTGGGGGAGATGCGCGATTATGAAACAATTTCTGCGGCCATCACCGCTGCCGAAACCGGTCACCTGGTAATGGGAACCTTGCACACCAACAGCGCTCCCGAGACCATTGACCGCATCATTGACGTTTTCCCCCAGGCCCAGCAGGAACAGGTACGGGTACAGCTTTCCAACAACCTGGTGGCCGTCCTGACCCAGCAGCTTTTGCCCAAGGCTTTTGGGGGCGGGCGTGTCCTGGCCTACGAACTCATGATTGCGACACCAGCGGTGCGGGCGCTTATCCGTGAAGGCAAGAGCCATCAGTTGGTCAGCGTGATCCAGACCGGTGGGCAGTACGGCATGATTACCATGGATGCCTACCTGGCCGACCTCTTCAAGCGCAAGCTCATCACCTATGAGGTGGGGCAATCGCGCTCGGTAGACCCCAAGGAGTTTGCTCGTCTGGCAGGCGCGGGCAGTGCCTCGCCCCAGGCAAGTGGTATGCGCCGAGCGTAAGTTACTGTAGCTGTATTGCCTAACAAAGGGAGATTGCGTGCAGGCTGTCCTGAGTCTGCCGAAGGGTGACTTTGATGCAAAGCATTTATAAAGTCAGAGCCTGGGCGCCACTAGCTTCACATACGGGAGTGAATGGCATTCGATACTTTGCGCGTAATCTGAGCGTTCCTGCCGTTAAGGTGTGAATAATTGGTTTCTTGGGAACGCCTTAGCGCGTAGGCTTGAAGGGATATGATGAAACTTTCTGAGCATTAGCGGTTGGCAGGGGGCTTGTCGCGTGGCTTTAGCGAGAATTCGTCGGGTACTGGGTAACCGCATTGCACAGAATGCGGCAGCTTTGTATGCTGTGCAGATCCTCTCATATGTCCTCCCGTTAATTTCACTGCCCTACCTGGCACGGGTACTCGAGCCCCCCAGCTTTGGCCTAGTGGCTTTTGCCCAGAGCTTTGCCAACTGGCTGGCGGTGGTGGGCGAGTACGGCTTCAACTACTCGGCTACCCGTTCCCTGGCCCGTCTGCGCGACCGGTCAGATGCGGTGGCCGGTATCGTGATGTCCATCATGGGCGCCAAGCTGCTCTTGATGCTAGGGATGGTTCTGATGACCCTGGTGGCCGGGTTTTTCATCGAGAGCTTTCGCACCCAGGCCGAGCTGGCCTTCTGGGCCCTGATGATTGCGGTTTTCACCGGGCTGAGACCCCTGTGGTACTTCCAGGCTATCGAGCGCTCCTGGGTGGTGGCGCTGATGGAAGGCCTGATCCGCCTGGGCCATCTGGTCGGGATTTTTGCTTTTGTGCGCCGCCCCGAGGACGCCTGGGTCACCTTGGCCGCCCAGGCCTTGGCCACCGGGCTGGTGGCGGGGCTCGAGCTTTACCTGATGTACCGGCAGGTTCCCTTTAAGCTGCCCAACCTGAGCCTGAGCTGGGTGGCGCTAAAGGTGAGCTGGAGCCTTTTTCTTTCACGGGCCTCGGACAGCCTCTACTCCTCGGCCAATGGGGTGATTCTAGGCCTTTTGGCCTCGCCTCTACAGGTGGGGTTCTTTGAGGCCGGCAACCGGCTGGTGCGTCCGGGGCTCTCGATTCTTTGGCCGCTGGCTCAGGCCATCTATCCCCGCATCAACCATCTGATCAAGCGTGATGCCGAGGCGGCCATGCGTCTGAGCCGCCTAGCCCTATGGGCTACGGTAGGGATCGGGACGGCGGGAGGGATGTTGCTGGCCGGGCTGGCTCCCTTCCTGATCGACTTGCTGTTTGGCGAGCCGTATCGATCCTCGGTGGTGGTGCTGCAGGTGCTGGCCTTGCTCCTTCCCGTGGTGGCCTTAGGCTACTCGCTTTCCATGCAGTACATGTTTCCCCGGCAGATGGATCGCGAGGTGATGTACTCGGTGCTCAGCGCCGGCCTGATCAACCTGGTGCTGGCCATTCTGTTGGCTCCCCGGCTGGGGGCTTTAGGCATGGCCATCGCAGTGGTCTCGGCCGAAGCCTGGGCGGCGGGGTTTCGTTTTGCCCTCCTTAAGCTCAGAGGAATCTTATGAGGCGACGAATTCTCTTCTACCTACCCATCCTCGGCTACGGCGGGGTCGAGCGGGTGGTGCAGTACCTCTCGTGCGGGCTGGCCGCCCACTACGAGATCCTGATCGCGGCCCAGGGCTCCGAACCGGGCGACCTGCTTTCCCAGGCCACGTTACCCGCCAATGTCACCATCTTGCCCGCGCCTACCGAGCGCTCGGCCATGAAGCACCGAGCAATTCCCTGGCAGGTGCGGCGGTTGCTGTCCATACTGGACGAGCACCAACCCGACCTGCTTCTCTCCGCCTGGCCCAGGGTTCACCTAACGGTGGGAACGGCTTTTCGGTTGTTGCCTAAGACACGGCGGCCCAGGTGGATTCTCACCGAACACAATGAGATACAGGGTTACCTCGGGTCGGGCTTGCGAGGGGCACTCAAAATGGCCCTGATACGCCTGCTGGTGCGTAATGCCGACGCCTATGTGGCGGTTTCGGAAAAGGTGGCCCGCCTGTCCGGGGCGGTGTATCCCGGTTCCAACTTCCGCGTCATCTACAACCCGGCCATTGCCCCCGACCTCGAGCGCAAAGCCCAGGAGCCGGTAGAACACCCCTGGTTTCAGGGCCAGAGCCCCGTTGTCCTCTCGGTGGGTCGCATGGACATCATGAAGGATTTTCCCACGCTGCTGAGGGCCTTCCAACGGGTTCTGGAACGAATCCCCCAGGCCCGGCTGGTCATCCTGGGTGAAGGTGAGCTGCGCCCCCAGTTGGAGTCGCTAGTAGCTGAGCTGGGTATCGGGGAACAGGTTTGGATGCCCGGTTTTCAGGCCAACCCCTACAAGTACATGGCCAGAGCTACGGTTTTCACGATGTCTTCCGCCTTTGGTGAAGCTTCACCACTGGTTCTTTCGGAGGCCATGTACCTGGGTAAGCCGGTGGTGCTGACCCGCTTTGCGACGGCCCCGGAGTTCGTGAACTCGGGGGTGGATGGGCTGTTGGTGGACACCGGTAACCCGCAAGCCCTAGCGGATGGGCTGATCGGGGTTTTGCAAGACCCACAGCTGCAAGCAGAATTTGGTGCAAAAGCCAGGGCCAAAGTTAAGGAACGCTTTTCGGTGGAGCGGGCGGTGGCCCATTATGCGGCCCTCTTTGAGGAAGTGCTGGGTCAGCCCACAGCGGCCCTCAAAAGCGTATGAGTTGGGAGGCAATAAATGACTAGAGAACGATTTGCGGTCTATCTCCCAGCCTTGTTGGGGGGTGGGGCTGAGCGCTCAATGCTCAACTTGGCCATCGGGATGGCAGAGCAAGATGTAGACGTAGACCTGGTGCTGGCTGCAGCTACAGGCCCCTACCTGAAGATGGTACCCCCACAGGTTCGGGTAGTGGACTTGAAAGCAAGGCGGGTGCTGTCGAGTTTGCCAGCACTGACCCGCTATTTGCGGGAAGAAAAACCGGTGGGTATGGTCTCGGCCCTCGACCACGCCAACGTGGTGGCGCTCTGGGCCCGCCGTTTGGCCGGGGTTAGCACCCGAGTGGCGGTCTGCATGCAGAACACCCCCACCCAGGACGCCCGCCATGCCCCCTCCTTGCGGGGCCGTCTGACCCCTTTGGCCATGCGGCTCTTCTACCCCTGGGCCGAGGGCATTGTGGGGGTTTCGCAGGGGGTGGTGGACGACTTCATCAAGATGACCGGGATTCGCCAGAAGGTGAGGGTCATTCACAATCCGGTCGTGACCCCCGATCTCTTCAGACGGGCCGAGGAACCTGTCGAGCACCCCTGGCTCCAACCCGGTCAGCCCCCCGTTTTGCTGGGGGTGGGCCGCCTGACCCGGCAGAAGAACTTTCCCAACCTGATCCGCGCCTTCGCCGAGGTGCGCCGCCACTGGCCGGTTCGGCTGTTGATCTTGGGTGAGGGTGAGGATCGCCCGGCCCTGGAAGGCCTGATCCGGGAGCTGGGCCTGGAGGCCGAGGTAGGCCTGCCCGGGTTTGTGCAAAATCCATACGCCTACATGAAGCGGGCTGCTATGTTTGTCTTATCTTCCGATTGGGAGGGATTGCCTACGGTGCTTATTGAAGCTTTAGCCCTTGGAACCCCGGTGGTGGCTACCGACTGCCCCAGCGGGCCTAGGGAAATTTTGCAAGAAGGGCGGCTGGGCCGGCTGGTGCCGGTACGGGATGCGGCGGCGCTGGCCCGGGCCATTGAAGCCACCCTGTCGGCGCCCAGACAGCCCGTTCCACCGGAGGCTTACGCAGGCTACACCCTGGCGGTGGTGATACGGCAGTATCTGGAGCTATTGAGGGGGAATTAGGGTGGCTCGAGTGGCTTACGGGGTTTTGTGGCTGTACGTGTTCACCATTCCCTGGGAGAACGTACTGCTGATCCCCGGAGTGGGCACCCTGAGCCGGTACGTGGGCATCCTGGCGGCTATGGTCACGCTGGTGTATCTATTCACTTCCGGGCGCCTGCGGCTCCACCAGGTGCACCTTATTGCCCTGGGCTTCGTGCTCTTGGCGGTGATCAGCTATTTCTGGAGCATCGCGCCCCAGGACACCCTCGAGCGCATTCTCCAGTACGGCTTGCTGTGGATCTTCTTCTGGGCCTTGTTTGCCGTACTGGAAGACGACAGGGCGGTGCGCGGAATGCTGGCGGCCTACGTACTGGGAGCCTATGTGGCGGCGGGCAACACCGTGCAAAACTACCTGAGCGGCAGCGAGGTGGTCTACCAGCGCTATGCGGCGGCCAACTTCGACCCCGGTGACCTTTCGTTCGTGCTGTCTATCGGCATCCCGCTGGCCTGGTACCTGGCCCTGCGTGAAGAGAACAGCCGCTGGGCCTGGCTTTACCGGCTCTACCCCCTGATAGCGCTGGGGGTGGTCTTCCTCACGGCGGCCCGTGCGGGCCTCCTGGGGGTGGCGACAGGGCTTTTATTTGTGGTGCTGACCCTGCCCAGGGCCTCCTGGAGGCTCAAGGCGCTGACCGGGGCTCTGGTGGCCCTGGCCCTGGTTTTGATCCCGCTTCTGGTACCCCCTGAGAGCTTCTCGCGGCTGGCCACCCTGCTCGATGAGGTCAGCAGCGGCACCCTCAACGACCGCACCAATATCTGGGCGGCTGGTTGGCAGGTGTTCGCCGACCATCTCCTCTTGGGCACCGGCGCGGGTACCTTTGGGGTTAGCTTGGAGTTTCACCCTTGGTTCCGGCAGTGGGTAGCCCCCCACAACCTGTTCGTAGCCATTGCCGCCGAGATGGGGATGGCGGGGCTTTTGTTGCTGCTATTGCTTTTGGGTGGGGTGGTGGCCTGCTTGCGGCCAATGCCGGGGCTCGAGCGGCTTCTGTGGGCAGCGGTCTTTGCCGTTTTGCTACTGGCCTGCATGGCCCAGAACTGGGAGTGGCGCAAGCAGACCTGGTTCGTATTGGGGATGATCGTGGCCCACTACGGGGTTCTGCTGCAGGGGGGGCGCGTCGTCCTCGCAGATTACAGGGATCGGCTCTCGAGGAGGCCTACATGAACCGCCGCCTGTTGTTCCTCATCACCTCGCTCACCTACGGAGGGGCTGAGTCGCAGGTGGTCGAGCTGGCCCTGGGCTTTGCGCGGGCCGGCTGGTCGGTGCGGGTGGTCTGCATGACCCCCCTGGGCCCCAAAGCCCGGGATCTGCAGGCGGCCGGGGTTCCGGTGGACTCGCTGGGGATGCGGCCAGGTCTCCCCGACCTGCGGGGGTTCTGGCGTCTGGTGCGGATTCTGCGCGGGTTCAGGCCCTTGGTGCTGCACGCTCATATGGTGCACGCTAACCTTTTAGCCAGGCTGGCCCGACCTTGGGCTTGGGTGCCGCTCCTGATCTGTACGGCCCATAACATTTACGAAGGGGGACGCTGGCGCGAGATGGCCTACCGCCTGACCGACCCTCTTTGCGACCTGACCACCCAGGTTAGCCAAGCCGGGCTGCGGCGCTACCTGGAGATCGGGGCCATTGCAGCAGGCCGGGGCCTCTTCATGCCCAATGGGGTGGACACCCGGCGCTTTGCCCCCGACGATGAAGCCCGTATGGCTTTGCGACGGGAGATGGGCGCCGAGGGGGTCTTCGTCTGGCTGGCGGCGGGGCGGTTCACTGAGGCCAAGGACTACCCCAACCTGCTGCGTGCTTTTGCCGAGGTGGTGGAGGACTATCCCGAGGCCCGGTTGTGGCTGGTGGGCCAGGGGGAGCTGCTTCTGCCTATGCGCGAGCTGGCCAGCTCGATGCGGCTGGCGGAACATGTGGAGTTCCTGGGCGCGAGGAGCGATATGCCTCGCCTGCTAAATGCCGCCGATGCTTACGTGATGTCCTCGGCCTGGGAAGGAATGCCCATGGTTCTCTTAGAGGCGGCGGCGGTAGGGTTGCCCATCGTCGCTACCGATGTGGGCGGCAACCGGGAGGTGGTACAGCACGGCCAAAGCGGGCTGCTGGTGCCGCCAAAGGACAGCGCCCGGCTGGCCGCGGCCATGAGGCGGCTGATGCAGATGCCCCCCTCCGAGCGGGCGGGCATGGGCAGGGCAGGGCGCGCCTGGGTGCTCGAGCACTACGACCTTCACGGGGTCATCGGCCGCTGGGAGGCCCTCTATGAGCGCCTGCTGGCACAGAAAATACCCCAAGCCTTAGGAGAACGCTGATGCCCAAGCTGCTTATCGTCGCTACCACCGCCTTATTTTTCACCGAATTTCTGTTGCCCTACGCCCGGCATTTCCGGCGGCTGGGCTGGCAGGTAGATGGGGCTGCCGCCGGGGCTTCTACCTGTGAACAGTCCAGGGCGGTTTTCGACCGGCTTTTCGAAGTGCAGATGTCACGCAAGGCCCATGACCCGCGCAATCTGCTCCTGGGTTTGCGCGAGCTGCGCAGCCTGGTAGAAAGGGAGGGCTACGACATCGTCCACGTACACACCCCGGTGGCAGCCTTCGTCACCCGGCTGGCCTTGCGCACCTGGCAGGCTAGGGGCCGGGGTAAGCTGATCTACACCGCTCATGGCTTTCACTTCCACCCCCGGGGGCACCCCCTGAAGAACGCGCTTTTTTATGCCCTGGAGTGGCTGGGAGCGCGCTACACCGACTACCTGGTGGTGATGAACGAGGCCGATCGCCAAGCGGCGTGTCGTCTGGTAGGGCCGGAGCGGACGGTCTACATGCCGGGGATTGGGGTAGATCTGGACTTCTACTCCGGCCGCCGGGTACCACCCGAGGCGGTGGCGCGGCTGCGCGAGTCGCTGGGGCTGGGCCCGGCACAGCCCTACTTGCTCATGATTGCCGAGTTCATCCCCCGCAAGCGGCACCGCGACGCCCTCGAGGCTTTTGCACTGCTCGGCCATCCCACGGCCCACCTGGTTCTGGCCGGAGAGGGGGTTTTGCTGGAAGAAATGAAGGCCCTGGCCGCCAGGCTGGGTCTGGTGAGGCGGGTGCACTTTCTCGGTTTCCGCCGGGACATCCCGACCCTTATCCAAGGCGCTGTAGCGACGCTCTTACCTTCCGAGCAGGAGGGCCTGCCCAGGGCCATCATGGAGTCTTTTTGCTTGGGGGTTCCGGTCATCGGGGCCGATGTGCGCGGTATCCGTGAGCTGCTCCAAGGGGGGGCGGGCCTGCTTCATCCGCTGGGCGATGTACCCGCTTTGGCAAGGGCTATGCGTTTTGTGTTGGAAAACCTCGAGGAGAGCCGGAAGATGGGCCACCTGGGTCAGGAGCGGGTGAAAGCCTACGATTTGCGCAACATCCTTCGCTTGCATGAGGAGCTTTACGCTCGAGCGCTGGGGAAACCGACAGCGCTCGAGGCGGTTTAGGAGAGGTTTTTGGTGGTGGACTGGTACTTGTTGTTCTTAACGATTTTGACAGCAGTTTTGCTGGTGGGCCTGTCCATTCCTCTGGCCATGGCCTTAGGGATTGTGGATCGGCCGGGTGCTATCAAGATTCATTCCAAGGCCACCCCCCGTCTGGGGGGAGTGGGCATTGTGGCCACCATCGTCCTGTGGGGTTGGTACTCCGGCACCCTAACGGGATGGGCCCTGCTGGGCCTGTTGATCATCGCCACCACCGGCCTCCTCGACGATCGTTACAACCTTTCGCCCAAGGTGCGCCTGGCGGCAGAGCTTTTAGCCGGAATGGCACTGGGAGGTTATTTCTGGCCCCAGCTGGGCTGGACTGGACTCTTGTTGGCTGTGATTCTGGTGCCGGTTGTGTCTAATGCAGTCAACCTGATTGATGGGATGAACGGTTTAGCTTCCGGCAACGCCATGATCTCAGCTGCCGGGCTAGCCCTTATGCTCTGGTCTATGCAACAGGAGGCCATGCTGGCCATCATTGTGGTAGGCAGTCTGGTGGGCTTTCTGGTGTGGAATTTCCCAAAGGCCAAAACATTTATGGGCGATTGCGGAAGTCTTTCGACGGGCTACATGCTGGCCGTGCTGTTGATGCTCTCCGCTACCCACGGCTGGGTCACTTTTCTGGCCGCTGGGGTTATGGTGAGCTTCCCACTCTACGATATGGTGGTGGGGATTGTCCGGCGCTGGCGGCGGGGCAAGCCCATTTTTGACGGAGATCGCGATCACACCTATGACCGACTGGATCAGCTTTATGTGCGCGACCCTGCTAAGACCGTGCTGGTCGTCTGGGCAATTACGGCCATTTTGGTCAAAGTGGGTCTGATTGTCAGCAACGCTGTTTTGCTGGTAGGAGTTTCTTTGATCTTCTTGGTGGTGGCTTTTTTATTCTGGTCAGCCTATCGGCTAGGGGCCCTCTGAACCAAATTTCAGCTCAATGGGACAGCGGCATTCTTTCTAAAAACTCAGAAAATGCAATCAGGTGCTTTGTACCTGTCTTGAACCGCCGTTGTGTAATAGGGATAAATGACCCGTTAATCTGTAACGCTCGGTTACGGATGATTAGAAACGAAATGGCTCTATGCCTGGAAATAAAAACGTTCTGAACGGGATTCCTTGTAGATTTCGAAGGAAATTTTGGGGTTGTGCTCGAGTCAGGCTTCGTTATCAGGTACGTTACTGTTGTGTTGCAGCGTGAAAAAGCTTTGCGAACAGGCGTAACGAAGGCGACAATGCTACTACTAATCGCACTTTTTGGCGAATAACGCAGTCATAACGCTATTTGACCTACGCTTTATAGCATATCTTCGGAGATAAATGTCTCCAGCCCATGAAGGAGCGCACTGATGTTGAAAAATCCCGTTACAATCACACCTTTTGCTCCCTGGCCCTACTTTGAGCCCGATGAAATAGAGGCAGCAGTCAGGGTGCTTCAGTCCGGCAAGGTGAATTACTGGACGGGCCAGGAAGGCCGCCTGTTCGAGCGCGAATTCGCTGAATATGTGGGTACCAAGCACGCCATTGCCCTGCACAACGGTACGGTAGCGATTGAACTGGCACTGTACGCGATGGGTGTGGGGGAAGGAGATGAAGTCATCACTACCCCGCGCACCTTCATTGCCTCGGCCAGCGCCGCGGTGATGCGGGGCGCTAGACCTATCATGGCCGACGTGGATCGCGAAAGTGGCTTGATTACTGCCGAGACCATCGAGAAGGTCATCACCCCCCGCACCAAGGCCATCGTCGTGGTGCACCTGGCAGGCTGGCCTGCGGACATGGATCCCATCATGGAGCTGGCCCGCAAACACAACCTGTGGGTGATTGAGGACTGCGCCCAGGCCCACGGGGCCAAGTACAAGGGCAAGAGTGTGGGCTCCATCGGCCATGCGGGGGCCTGGTCGTTTTGCCAGGACAAGATTCTCACCACCGGCGGCGAGGGCGGGATGCTCACCCTGAATGACGACGAGCTGTGGAGCAAGGCCTGGAGCTTCAAGGATCATGGCAAGAGCTACGATGCGGTTTACAACCGCCAGCATCCTCCGGGCTTCCGCTGGTTACACGAAGATTTTGGTACCAACTGGCGCATGCTCGAGGTACAGTCAGCCATTGGCCGGGTCATCTTGCGCAAGCTGGATGGCTGGATCGAGAAGCGCCGCG
Organism: Meiothermus sp. CFH 77666; assembly: GCF_017497985.1. Classification (NCBI taxonomy): domain Bacteria; kingdom Thermotogati; phylum Deinococcota; class Deinococci; order Thermales; family Thermaceae; genus Meiothermus; species Meiothermus sp. CFH 77666. The sequence goes on along the minus strand of NZ_JAGDFV010000025.1, from coordinate 19,430 downwards.
CGAATGCCCATTACCTGAGCGAACGTTTCCGGCAGATCCCTGCCCTGCGTGTGCCGGAGGTGCCATCTGAGCTATATCATGCTTATTACAAGTATTACGTCTATGTGCGCCCCGAGATGCTCAAGCCAGGCTGGAGCCGGGATCGCATCATGGTGGCCATTTCCGAAGCCGGTATTCCATGCACTACAGGAAGCTGTGGGGAGATTTACCTCGAGAAAGCCTTCACCAAGCGCGGCTGGCAGCCCGCCGAACGCCTGCCGGTGGCCAGGGAGCTAGGTGAAACTTCATTGATGTTCCTGGTGCACCCCACCCTGAGCATGGAGCATATCCAGGCTACCGCTGATGTGGTCGAACAGGTGATGCTAGAGGCTTCGCGCTAAAGTGTGAGAGGAGCAGGAATGATTCAGAATTTGAAGGAATTGCGCTTTAGCCCCGATGTGGTGCTGCGAGTTCTAGCCGACCAGCTCATGGTCGCAGGAAGTTTTGCGGCGGCGCTGCTGATTCACTTGCTCCTGGCCTATAACGGAGCGGGTTCCAATCCCAGCCTGTTGGGGCAGTATGCTCAGGTGTATGCCCAAAACATCTGGATTCTGATGCTGGTTAGCTTTGGCATTTTTGCCGCCAACGGCTTCTATACCAGGGGTCGTGCCTACCGGGGTCGTTACAAAATGCTGGTGGTAGCTCAGGCAGTAGCCCTGGCGTACTTGGTATATGGTTTCACCGCTTTCATGATTCCTGCCGTGACCGATCCACCCAGCTTGGTGGTGTTTTTGGGCTTTCTCTTCACGCTAGCACTTACCCTGGGCTCCCGTGCCTGGGTACATTACTGGTTTGTTGTGGAACTGGGGCGCAAAGCTAGGGCCGAGGCCAAGGCCAGTCCCATCCCCAACCTCTACACTAACGATCGCACCATCTTGGTGATTGGGGGTGCGGGTTATATCGGCTCTGGCTTGCTGCCAAGGCTGTTGGAGCGAGGTTACAAGGTGCGCCTGCTAGACCTGCTGATGTTCGGCAAGGAGCCCATTGCGCACGTCCTGCACCACCCCAACCTGGAAATCATTCAGGCCGACTTCCGCCAGGTAGACAAAGTGGTGGAGGCCATGCGCGGGGTGGACACCGTGGTACATCTGGGTGGCCTGGTAGGCGATCCGGCCTGTGCACTGGATGAAAATCTCACCATCGAAATCAATCTAGTAGCTACCCGCACTATTGCCGAAATAGCCAAGGGTATGCATGTACGGCGTTTCATCTTCGCCAGTACCTGTTCGGTGTACGGTGCTAGCGACATGGTGCTCAACGAGCGGAGCAGTTTGAACCCGGTTTCGTTGTATGCTCGCAGCAAGATTGCCTCTGAGCAGGTACTGCACAAGCTCCAGAGCGATGACTTCTCAGTGGTCATTCTCCGCTTTGGCACCATCTACGGCCTCTCGGGCCGCACCCGCTTTGATTTGGTTGTCAATCTGCTCACTGCAAAGGCCGTTGTGGATAAGAAGATCACGGTGTTTGGGGGAGACCAGTGGCGGCCTTTTGTCCATGTGGACGATGCTGCGCGGGCGGTGATGCTGGCGGTGGAGGCTCTAAAGGAGCGTGTCCACAACGAGACTTTTAATGTGGGCGGCAACGACGGCAACATGACCCTGGGGATGGTTGGCGAGCTGGTCAAGAAGCTGGTGCCTGATGCTGAGCTAATTGATTCGGGCCGTGATGGTGACCGGCGCAACTACCGCGTAGACTTCTCCAAGATTCGTAATCTGTTGGGTTTTGTGCCAGAATGGACGGTAGAAAAAGGCATTCAGCAGGTGATTGATGCCCTGCGGAGCGGCAAGGTACGGGACTACCGGGCCTCGATGTACTCCAACGTCAAGTATCTCACCGAGGATACTGCCTCGGAGTCGGTCAAGCAGTACTACCTGGGCTGGGAGAAAGACCTGATCGAGCGGGCCCATCTGCAAAACATCACCGAGGAAAAACCCCCCATCACGACCCCCCAGGCTTGAACTGCTGGAACGAAAAAAGGGAGGGCTCGAGCCCTCCCTTTTTTCTTAGCCATATATCGCTAAACTCTTTTGAACCCTCGTCAAGCTCAAAAACGACCCAAGTTTTCAGTCCAACAACCCCGAACGGGCCAGCAGGGCCTTGGAGTCGGGGTCGCGGCCCAGGAAGCGGCGGAAGAGCTCGGCGGGGTCTACCGCGTTGCCCTTGCTCAGGATGTGGGTAATGAAGTCCTCGCCGGTCTGGCGATTGAAGATGCCCTCAGTCTTGAAGCGCGAGAAAGCGTCGGCGTCGAGCACCTCCGACCATTTATAGGAGTAGTAGCCCGCCGCATAGCCTACGGGATGTCCGAAGAGATGGGCAAACCCGGCCACAAAGGCATAATCCTCGGGGAGGGGAGCCGGTACAAAAGGCTGCATAACCTGCCGGGCGTACTGCATCACATCGCCATCGCTGGGGGTGTAGTGCACATGCAGGGCAAGGTCGAGCATGCCAAAGGACAACTGCCGCATCCCCAGGTTGGCGGCCCAGTAGTTGCGGGCCCGCAGCATCTTTTCAAAAAGTGCATCGGGGATGGGCTCACCGGTCAGGTAGTGGCGGGCAAACAGGTCCAGGGCCTCGCGTTCCCAGCACCAGTTCTCCATGATCTGGCTGGGCAGCTCCACAAAGTCGCGGGCGACCTGGGTGCCTACCAGGCTCCGCGCCTCGACGCTCGAGAGGGCCAGGTGCAGCAGGTGGCCGAACTCGTGGAAGACGGTTTCGACCTCGCGGTGGGTGAGCAGGGCGGGCTGGTTGCCCACCGGGGGCGTCAGGTTGCCGCACATCAGGCCCAGGTGGGGCTCGGTGGTCTCGCCGGAGCGCACCCCCCGGATGAGCGAGTTCATCCAGGCCCCGCCGCGCTTGTTCTCGCGGGGGTGCCAGTCGGTGAAGAAACGGCAGATTCGCTGGCCCTTGCGGTAAATCTCGTAGGTCTTGACCTCAGGGTGCCAGGTTTTGATCCCCTCGACCTCGAGCACCTCCAGGCCAAACACCCGCCGAACAATCTCAAAAAGGCCCTCGAGCACCCGTGGCAGGGCAAAGTAAGGGCGCAACTCTTCTTCGTCGAAGTCGTAGAGGGCTTTGCGCTGTTTTTCGGCGTAGTAGGCGATGTCCCAGGGCGCCAGGGGGGGTGCCTGGGGGCCCTCCATTTCTCGCCGGAAAGCCTGCAAGGCTTCAATTTCCTTGTGGAAGTAGGGCTCGTAGGCGGCCCGCAAGTCCTGCTCGAAGCGCAGGGCGGTTTCGGCCTTGCCCGCCATGCGGTTTTCCAGCACGTAGTCGGCAAAATTGGCGTAGCCCAGCAGCGCGGCCTTCTCGCGTCGCAGGGCCAGGATTTCATCAATCAGCGGGCGGTTGTCGCGGCCTGGTTCGGTGGCGCGGGTGTAGTAGGCCAGGTAGACCTGTTTGCGGATGGCGGGGTCGTCCAGATAGGTCTGGATGGCCAGAAAGCTGGGCTGTTGCAGGGTGAAGCGGTAGCCCTCCCGTCCCCTGGAGCGGGCACTCTGGCGGGCGGCCTCGAGGGCACTCCTGGGTAGCCCGGCCACCTGGGTTTCGTCCAGGTAAAGCTCCCAGTCGGCGGTGGAGTCGGTGAGGTTTTGCTCGAACTGGGTGGTAATCTCCGAAAGGCGGGTGTTGAGGGCCTCGAGGCGGGCCTTTTTATCGGGCGGGAGGTCGGCTCCCTGACGGCGGAACTCGTCCAGGCGGAGCTTGAGGAAACGGGCCCAGTCCGGCGAGAGCTGGGCGGCTTCGGGGGTCGCGGCAAAGGCCTTGAGGGCCTCGTACAGTTCGGCGGAAATCTGCACCCTGGTGCTGAAGGCGCTGATGGAAGGGATGATGGCATTGTAGGCGGCCCGCAGCTCGGGGCTCGAGACCACGCTCTCGAGGTGGGCTACCAGGGTAAAGGCATAGCCCAGGGTCTCTCCCAGCCGATCCAGGGCCAGCAGGGTATTCTCGAAGGTGCGCGGCCCCTCCACCTTCAGGATGGCCTGAAACTCTTCTTCGGCTCGGGCGAGCAGGGTCTGGATGGCGGGTTCGATGTGCTGGGGCTGGATTTCGTCAAACGGAATATCGTAGCGAATCTCCAGCAAAGGGTTCTCCGACATAGCACCCCAGTATAAGCGGGACTGGGTATAAAGAATGTGCAGCTTTTAGGCGTAACTTCGAACCGCCTGAATCACGGCTTCGACCTGGGCCTCCTGCAAAAAAGGATGCATGGGCAGGCTCAGCACCTCGCGGGCGGCGGCCTCGGCGGCGGGGAGCGCCCCTTCTGGGGCCAGGTCGCGGTAGGCCGGTTGCAGATGGGCCGGAACCGGGTAGTGGACGCTGCTACCGATACCCTGGTCTTTCAGGTAAGCGGCCAGCCGGTCGCGCTCGGGGTGGCGCACGGTGTACTGGTGGTAGATGTGCAGGGCGTAGGGCATCTCGCAGGGAACCTGCACCCTGTCCCGAAGCCCCTGGTGGTACATCTGGGCAATTTGGCGGCGACGGGCGTTCCAGGTGTCCAGGTAGGGCAGCTTCACCCGCAGAATGGCCGCCTGCAAGGCGTCGAGCCTCGAGGTGTAGCCGGCGGGCCGTACATGGTGGTAGCGCACCCGGGAGCCGTGGGCGGCCAGGAGGCGCGACTCTTCGGCAATGGACTCGCTTTGGGTGGCAATAAAGCCCCCGTCGCCATAGGCGCCCAGGTTCTTGGTGGGGTACAGGCTGAAAGCCCCGGCATCGCCCAGGGTTCCGGCCAGCGGCTGGGGGCAGTCGCAGGCCCGGCCCACGGGGTGCTGGCAGCCAGAAGCACAGTAGCGGGCCCCGATGGCCTGAGCGGCGTCTTCCAGTACCCGCAAACCATGCTGCTGGGCGAAGGCCCGAATTTCCTGCATGGGCGCGATCTGTCCATAGAGGTGCACCGGCAGAATGGCCCTGGTGCGCGGGGTGAGGGCTGCCTCCAGCAGTGCGGGGTTCAGGTTGTAGTGCTGGGGGTCAATATCCACCAGCACCGGCCTGGCCCCCACATGCAGGATGGCCTCGAGGGTGGCAATGAAGGTAAAGGGGGTGGTAATGACCTCATCCCCCGGCCCAATGCCCATGGCCCTGAGGGCAATGAAGAGCGCGTCGGTGCCAGAACCACAGGTCACCACATGGGGCACCTTCAGATAGGCCGCCAGCTCGCTTTCCAGGGCGGCCACTTCGGGGCCCCCCACAAACCCGCCCGAAGACAGCACCCGTTCCATTGCGGCATCAATTTCACTTTTGAGCTCGAGGTACTCCTGCTTCAGATCCAATATCGGAATCATTCAACACACCTGGCGTTTAGCTTAGTACATGGTGGCAACTTTTTTGCTGACAGGCCGTCTGCCAGCCTGCGGTTTTCAGCGATAAACACCCTTCCCCAGCCAGAGACCCGCCGCCAGGCCCAGCAGGTTGGCAGCCCAGGCGGCCAGTTCGGGGGGCAGGGGGCTCGAGAGGGCCAGCACCTTGCCGGTGCTGAAAGCCACGTAGTAGGCAATGGTAAGCACCAGGGCCAGGGCCAGAGCGGTACCGGGGCTGGTGGCCCGGCGTACCGCAATGGGCAGGGCCAGGATGAGCACCATCAGGTTGCCCAGGGCCAGGGCAATGCTGGAATGCCACTGGGCCTTGGCTTCGCGCCGTTCGCGGGGCGGGGTACTGGGGTCCTGGAGTTTGCGCCACCACTCCGAAAGCGAGACCGGCGTCTCGAAGCCGCCCCCGGCGTACTGGGCTTCCAGGTCTTCGCGGCTACGGGAGAGCCGTACCGAAAGCTCGGCGCCGGCCTGGCCGATGTTCTGGGCCCGGAAGACCTCTCGCAAGCCGGTTTCGGCCTGCTCGAGGGTGGCAAACTCGGGGAGGGGCAGGCGGGCAAAGTCCAGGGTAAACACCTTGTAGTTCCGAAACACCATCACCGAGCCCTGTAAGCGGGCGCTCTGGGCCAGAATTACGGTCATGGTCTGGCCCTGCCAGCGCTCGAGGCGCACCTGCTGTAACTCATCTTTGGCTGCATCGAAACCCTCAAAGCGCAGGGTGTAGTCACCCACCGAAAGCTCACGCCCGACCAGGCGAAACTGAGCGGTGCGTTCGGGTACGAGTTCGTTCCAGTACACCAGCGCCGTGGCCCGGTTGGCCCAGGGCACCACCCACTCCGAGAGCACCAGCGAGAGCCCGCTCAAGAGGAGCCCCCCCAGCAAAAAGAGTCGGGCGGTACGCAGCACCGAGATGCCGCCGGCCTGCATCACCAGGAGCTCGTTCTCCCGTGCCAGTCGTCCAAAAGTCAGCAGAATCGAAAGGAGACCCGCAATGGGTAGCGCCTGCACCGAGGCGGCCGGCACCTGCAAGGCCAGCCACTTGAGGATGCTACCCAGCTCGGCGGTGCCCATCCACTGCGCCCTGGGCAGAATATTGCTGATCAGGCCGAAGCCCACATACAGCACCAGCCCGAACAAAAAAACCGGCACGGCTTCGCGGAGGATGTAACGATCCAGGTGGGTCATCGAATTTCCAGCCCAAAAGTAAATTTGCCGCTGGCCACCTCGCCTGGCTGCTGGGCCAGACGGATTTCCTGGTAGCCCAGCCGCCAGATAAAGCAGCAGTCGGCGTAGCGCAGTTCCAGACCCCAGCGGCTTACGCCCTGGCGCAGGAAATCATACCCGAGGAAGGGGGTCAGGTTGAGGTCGTAGGTGCAGGAGAGCTGAACCGGCGTGAAGCCCAGCACCAGTTCCCGGCGCTCCCAGTCGTCGCGCCCGTTGCTCAGGGTTTTGCCCACGCAGTTCCAGCAGGTGTGGAGCCTGGCCCAGACCTCGCCATAGTCCCGCGAAAAACCAATCCGCAGGCTGGCCTCGGTCTGGCTCTTCAGGAAATCGTGTTCAGCCTCGAGCTCCAAAAGAGGCCTTGGCAAAACCCCATCACCAAGGCCAGTGCTCATAGAATGCTCGCGCTTGCCGGCCTCGAGGCCGAGCCCCGCGTAGCGCAGGCTGCCGGAGAGCTTCTGGGTGGCCTCGCGGCGCTCGAGCCAGAAGCGCCCGGGGGTGGACTCAATGGCCCAGGTATAGCCTATCCGCAGGGCGAAATCGCCCTCGTAGCGGCCCTCGGCCTGCCCGCCGTAGGCCACATACTGCTGGGGCTGGTTGTAGAAACCCAGCACCCCAAAAGGCTCGAGGCGGAAGTGAAAGGGCCCCTCCTGTACCTCGAAGGTGTAGCGCAGTTCGGCCCCTGCTGCCAGGCCCTGGGTCTGGCTGGTGGGGGTGCCGTCGGGCCAGTCCTGGGCGGCCCAGGCATAGGGCACCAGGGTAAAGCGCCCCAGGGCAAAAGCCTGTTTGAGCCCGAAGGCATAGCGGCCCAGTTCGCTATCGTGCACAAAAAACAAAGGGCCGTCCACCACCTCACCCCGGCTGGCCACGCCGCTGGGCTTGCTATCGAATTGCAGGCTGGCCCGGCGGTTCTTTTCCTGGACGGCCAGGCCCAGCCGCAGGATGGGGTCGGGGCTGCCCAGGCGCAGGCCCAGCAGGGTGATTCGGGTGGAGAACTTGCCAGAACGTCCCCCTGCATCGGGCAGGGGAAACTCACTCAGGCCCACATTCAAGCCCTGGTCAAAGTCGAGGCGAACCGGCAGGGCCAGGGGGGCTTCGGCGCCCGATGGGGTGAGCCCCAGGTTCTCGCCAAGGGGCTGGTTGGGATTGAGCCGCAGCTCGCTAAAGCGGGCCAGGCCGAAGGCATAGACCTCGAGCCGACTTTCCTCCAGTACGATCTCCCCGCTCTGGGTATCGAAGCGCAGGGTCTCGGACAGGAGCCGCAGGTCGTCGCCGCACTTGCAGGTGGTGGCCCGAATCCCGCTGGCCTGCAAAACCTGGCCCTTAATGCGGCTTTCTTCCGCCCAGAAGCGGTAGCGAGCGGTTTCTACCTCGATTTGCCGGGCGGTCAGTTCGCCGCTGGCCTGGTCGTAGCGCAGGCTGGGGGCCTGCAGCAACAAACCTTTGGTCTCTAAACAGGCCCCGTCGCTGAAGATGGCCACCTCGCCATCAAATTCAAGGTTCCCCCCACCCGCCAGCCCCTCGGGGGTCTCGAGGGTGTAGGGCTGCTCCGCACAGGGGATTGGGCTGGCTGGGGAGGCCCAGGCCAGGCCACTGAACAGCAAGGTCAGGAAAAGCAAAGGGGAGAGGGCGCAGGGGAGAAGGGGTTTTGCTGCCCCCTGGCCCTTTGCTCCTGTACCTGTTGTGGGCCCCACGCCCGGAGCCCTGTACCCTTCGCTCCCCATCCACACGCCCTACAGTTTATCGGCGTAGGGGCGCAGGCGGTTCAAGACCTCGGCAGGCACGCGGGTGTTGGCCCGCACCTTGCCGTCGGCAAAGGTGAGCAGCAGGTTGCTGTCGGGGCGGTTGCCCCGCAGGGTGCTTGCGCCGTCCCGATAGGTGAACACCCCCAGCACCAGGGCCTGGTCTTTGGCGGTGTCTACCACCAGGGTACTGGCCTCGAGCACCGGGTCGCTCGAGCGCACCTCGCCTTTGAGCACCAGCACGTCCTCTTTGAGCAGCAAGCCCTGCTGGGCCGTGAGGGCCTTGAACTCTTTGGAGCTAAAGCGCACCCCGTTCATTCGCAGGGTATCGGGCTTTTGCAGGTACTCGAGGCTCGTAGCGGCAAACTCGCCCTCCCTGGCCTTGAGGGTGGCGCCCTGGGCCTTGATAAAGTCGCCGTCGCGGTACTGGATGTAGCGGGCTTCCAGCACCAGCCCGCTCTTGTTGTCGGTGATGGTGCCGCCGGTGGGCAAAGTATAGATGCCGGTGCCCACATCCAGTTCCGAGTTGCCCCTGGGCCTCACCTCGAAGCCCGCAAAGCGCGAAGCCACTGCAACCAACGACAGAAGGGTAAACAAAACCATCCAGCGCTTCATTCCATCCATCCTAGGGTCTCCGGGATGAACCGAATGAGCAAAACATCAACACGGCCACAAAGCCGACTCCTGATGCACAAAAGAAGCCGGGGCACATACCGGAAAGCCTAAAGCCGAAGGCTGAAAGCTAAAAGAAGCCGATGGCCAAGAACCGTTGGCGAAGTGTACGCAGGTGGCATTGCTGTGCAAACCTGTGGAGACCGGGGTCAAATCTTCAAAAAGAACGTGGGTTTTTCGGCTATACTCGCAAATAGATGCGGTTATTGGCCTTTCTGATCGTAATTCTGGCTCCGGCTCTGGCGTTCCCCAGGCTGGGCCTGCACGAAGGCTACACCCGATTGGTCTTCGACCTCGAGGCCAAAACGCAGTACCAGATTTCGCAAACGCCCGACACCCTGACCCTTCGCTTTAGCGGCGTGACCCCAAGCGCCAGCGATACCGATGTCAGCTCGCCCCAGGTCGCCTCTTATCAGGTGGTGCCTGCGGCGGGGGGTGCCACGGTGTTTGTTCGTCTGCGCCCCAATGTAGAGGTCAAGACCACGGTGCTGAACGATGGGAACCGGCGGCGCCTGGTGGTGGATGTGGTGAGCGTGACCCAGCCCGCCCCGAACCCACCGCAAGCGTCCTCCCGCCCAGAGCCCCCCAAACCCCGCACCCAGCCCAAGATTGTGGTGATTGATGCGGGGCACGGCGGTATAGACCCCGGCGCGGTGGGTTTTGTGGTAGAGAAGGAGGTCACCCTCGACCTGGCCCTGCGCCTGCAAAAACTACTGCAACAGGAAGGAATCGAGGTGCTCCTGACCCGCAGCACCGACACCCACCTTTCCCCCGACAAGGCCACCGATCTGGGCATGCGGGCCGAGATGGCCAACTCCAAGCGCAACCTCTTTATCTCGATTCACGTCAACAGCGCCCCCAATGCGGCCCAGGGCATCGAGACCTACTATTTCGGCCACACCATAGACCCTAGCCTGCTGGCCCAGGTGATCCGCGAAAACGGTGGGGGCGAGGTGGGCCGCCGCCTGACCCGCGAGGCTCAGAGCGTGGGGGAGCGGCTGGTGCGGGATCTGATTGCCCAGTCCAACCTCAAGTTCTCCCGTCAACTGGCCCATCTGGTACAGGCGGCCATGCTTCAGGCCACCGGCGCGGTAGACCGGGGGGTGCGCCAGGCCCCGTTCTACGTGATTCGCAATGCCCGCATCCCGGCCATTCTGGTCGAGGTAGGCTTTGCCAACCACCCCGAGGAGGGCCGCCGCCTCCAGAAAAGCGAGTATCGGCAGGCTCTGGCCGAGGCCCTGGCAAAGGGCATCCTGCGTTTTCTAAATAACGGTGGGTAGCCGGGCGCGGCCCCACTCCCGGGCCATGGGCAGCAGATCCCAAAGGGGCAGGTTGCAAAGGCAGTCCAGCACCAGGTGGGCCTGGCTCAAATCCAGGTGCCGGGTGAGGGCGTTGGGGATGACCACCGTAAAAGCCCCCGCCGACCTGGCCGCCCGTACCCCGTTCTGGGAGTCCTCGAGCACAATGGTTTCGTGGGGCGCTACCCCGAGCCCCTCGGCAGCCCGCAAAAAGAGGGCCGGGTCGGGCTTGGTCAGGGCCACATCTTCCTTGGTGCGGATCACCTGGAAGTGCGGTAGCAACCCCAGCCGCTCCAGGTGTCCTTCCACCCAGGCCCGCCTCGAGCTGCTTGCCACGGCCAGCTTGAGGCCCATCGCCTGGGCGGCCTCGAGGTAGTCCAGCACCCCCGGCAGGGGCTTCAGGCTCTGGTTGAGGGATTGTTTGCGCTGCCCCACCCAGTCTTCGATGCCCTCCTTGTCCAGCAGCCTGCCCAGCAGCTTTTCCAGGTGGCCCGCAGGGTCGAAAGGAAGCGAGTTGTTGCCGATAAAGGGGAGCCAGTAGTCCAGCGAAAGCTCGGCTCCGTGCTGCTGGTAAACCTCCTGCCAGGCCTGGAACTCGGTGCTTTCGGTGTCGAGGATGGTGCCGTCGAAGTCGAAGATAAGAGCTTTCATCTTTGTGAAGTGTACTTCATGTTCTGGGGCTGGGCGGGTAGAGAACTCGAGTGGATGGTCTCACAACCGACGCGGATTTTTCTCAAAACCACTTCAACTTACAAACTACATTCAGGCCAGGTACAACTTTGACCTGATTCAATTTTGACAGAAGCTGGTGTAGGCTAGGCGGCGTATGAAGCGTAACTTGCTTTTCCTTCTGGCCTTGCTGGTCTTTGGCCTGTCAGTGGGTTTGGCACAAAACCCGGTCAAAATTCGCATCGGCTTCAACCCCACCCAGAACTCCGACCAGCTTCGTCCGGCGGCCCAGGCCATTGCAGACTACCTGGAACGCCGCTTCCAGGGGGCCATCGAGGTAGAAATCTTCATCCCCACCGAGTACCGGGGTCTCATCGAGGCCATGCGCGGCGGCAACCTCGACTTCGCCTTCTTTCCGCCCGACGGCTACGTGATTGCCAACCAGGATGTGGGAGCTCAGGTGCTCCTCAAGAGCGTGCGCGGCACCAGCCCCTATTACTGGAGCGCCATTGTGGTGCGCAAGGACTCGGGCATCAAGAGCCTGCAGGGCCTGGACGGCAAGAGCATTGCCTGGGTAGACAAGAACTCGGCGGCAGGCTATGTCTTTCCCCGTGCGGCGGTGGTGGGGGCTGGCCTCGACCCGGATAAGCTTTTTGCCAAACAGACCTTTGCGGGTCGCCATGACGCTTGTGTACTGGCCGTGCTGAACAAATCGGTGGATGCCTGTGCTACCTTCGCCAACGACACCCGCAACAAAAGCGGCGCCTGGACGCAGTTCCTCAAACCCGAGGAAGCTGCCCAGCTGACGGCTATCTTCTACTCCAGGCCCATTCCGGGAGACACCTTCTCGGTCTCTAAGCAGTTCATAACCAAATACCCCACCCTTTCACGGGGTATTGCGGCGGCCTTGCAGGGTATCAAGACCCCCGAAAACAGGCTCCTGTTCAACCTTTACCGCATTGACTACATGATCCCTGCCCAGGACTCCGACTACGACGTGGTGCGGCAGGCCCGTAAAGTGGCCGGGCAGTAGAGGCCTGCAAATCTACCCGAGTACCCATGCCCCCAGGTTTTGGCTGGGGGCTTATGATTTGCATGGCATGAAAGCGATGCTTGATGGAGAAGACGCATGATTGAAATACGCAACCTCAACCAGACCTTCAGTACCGCCAAGGGACCGCTCAAGGTGCTGATGGATGTGAACCTGGATATCCCCCAGGGCGATTTTGTGGCCATTATCGGACGCTCGGGGGCGGGCAAGAGCACCTTCCTGCGCACCCTGAATGGGCTCTTAATTCCCACCACTGGATCGGTAGTGGTGAATGGCACCGACATTACCAGGCTGCCCAAGCGCGAGTTGCAAAAGTACCGCCGCACCGTGGGCTTTATCTTTCAGCAGTTCAACCTGGTCAACCGCCTGAGCACCCTGGACAACGTTCTGCATGGCCGCCTGGGCTACCTCCCGACCTGGCGCGGTTTGCTGGGCCTTTACAACGAAGTGGATTATCGGATTGCTCGAGAGCAGCTTCAGCGCGTGGACCTGGCGGCCAAGGAAAACGCTCGAGTGGACTCGCTCTCGGGAGGACAGCAACAACGGGTGGCCATTGCCCGGGCCATGGCCCAGCAACCCACCCTGATGCTGGCCGACGAGCCCGCCGCCAACCTCGATCCGGTTTTGTCGGAGGAGGTGATGCGTACCCTCAAGCGCTTCAACGAGCAGGACAGGGTAACGGTGGTGATTAACATTCACGCCCTCGACCTGGCCCTCAAATACGCCAAACGCATTATTGCCTTCAAGCGGGGGCGGGTGGTGTTCGATGGACTGCCCGCAGAGCTTTCCGAGGACATGGTGGACGACCTCTACGAACGCAAGGAGATGCTGGCATGAACGAGCTACTCCTTTACGCCCTGTTGGGGGTATTGCTGGCGGTGCTGGCGGGCGTGGCCAAGGGTTCCATGCGCCGCTGGATAATTGGCGCCGGGCTGGCCTTGCTGGTGGTCTTTGCGGCCTTCCCCTTCAGCCGGGCCCGGGGCTTTTTGAGCCGCGATACCGTAGACCCCACCCTGCTGGCCCTGGTGCCCACCCTTCCGCTGCTGCTCTTGATTCCGCTGGGGGTGCTGCTCGCGCTGCTGCTGGCCCGTCGGGGTGGGCAGGCGGCAGGGCTGGGCGGGGTGCTGGGCGGTGCCGCGACCCTTGCGGCCGCCGGTTGGTGGTACGCCAAGCCTGTGCAGATCGCTAAACTCTATCCGGTCGAGGGTCTGATTGAGCTGCTCTTGGCCCTGGGGGTGGCGGGCTCGGTAGCCCTGCTGTCCTTCAGTCGCCCAAAGCAGCGGGTTCCCATCCTGATCGGGGCGGTAGTGGCGGGGGTGCTGGCCTTCCTGTGGTTCCACGCGCCCCAGGGGGGTGGGGCCTACCTGCCCAAGAGCCTGGGCTATTACAAGCTGCTCTTTCCCACGCCGCCCACCACCCAGCAAGAAATCGCCGACGCCTACAACCGGGCGCTACCCGAACTCAACGCCATCCGCAAGGAACTGGGCCAGGACGAGCTGAAACCCATTCGGAGCCTGGCCGACCTGCAAGGGGCCATTCCGCAGCAAGCCTCGAGCGAAGGCTACCGCCTGGTGCAGCCGGCTACCACTCAGTACGGGGCTTTTGCGGTCTTTTTCCTGGCGGGGCTCATGCTGGGGGCCGGGCTCATGCAACTGCGCAACGCCAGCCTGCAAGAGCCCGACGACTTTCGCGCCGGCATCCTGATTGCCCTGGTGGCGAGCTTTCTGATTCCGGCTTTCGATGCCACCGAGTTCGATCTGAACAAGCTGGTGGTGGGCTGGCCCTTCTTGCAGCAGTTTGCCGACAAAGCCTGGCCCCCCCTGCTGGCCGACCCTGGCGCGGAGCGCTATCCCTTGCAGGAGGTCTTGAGCCAGATTGCGGTCACGGTGCAGATGGCCCTGGTAGGCACCTTTCTGGCCGCCGTTTTTGCCATGCCCCTCTCGTTTCTGGCGGCCCGCAACGTGACCTCGGGTACGCCCCTGATGCGCTCGGTGTTCTATGTGACCCGCCTCTTTTTGAACGTGCTGCGGGGGGTGCCTACCCTGATTATTGCCCTGATTTTGGTAGCAGCGGTGGGCCTGGGGCCTTTTGCCGGGGTGATGGCGATTGCCATCCACTCCCTCACCGAACTGGGCAAGCTGTACTCGGAGGCTATCGAGAACGCCGACAAGGGGCCCGTGGAGGCTCTCGAGTCCACCGGCGCCTCGGGTGTGAATGTGGTGCGCTGGGCCATTTTGCCCCAGGTTTTGCCACTCTTTGTGTCCTATACCATCTACAACTTCGAGATCAACTTCCGCTCCTCGCTGGTGCTGGGGCTGGTAGGGGCCGGCGGCATCGGCTACTTCATCAACGAAAAGATGGCCTCGGGGCAGTACGACCAGATGATCGTGGGAGTGATTGCGATTGTGATTGTGGTGAATATCATTGACTTTGCTTCTTCGTGGCTGCGCAGCCGATTGGTCTGAACGTGACGGCGATTCCACCCACGCCTTCAACTACACCCAGCGCTTCCTGACCCTCTCGATCCAGTCCAGAGATACCACCAGCCTGACCGTAGCCGCGCCGGCCAATGCCAACCTGGCACCGCCCAACTTCTACATGGTGTCTGTCATTAATGCCAGCGGGGTGCCCTCGGTGGCCCGGATCGTGCGGGTCGGCCCATAAAGATTGCCCATCAACAGCCCCAGAGTCAACCCACCTGGGGCTGCTGGTTGCAGTGCTTTTGCAACCAGAGGGCTCCTGGCGGGTCAGTTCAGGTCTGGTAGCGCCCTAAGCCCCTGAAACGCCGGTAACGGTCTTCGAACAGCTCTTCCGGGCCGAGGCTCCTGAGTTCCGCCAGCGAGGCCAGCAGGGCTTGCTTGATGTTGGCCAGGGTGGCGGCGGGGTTGCGGTGGGCGCCGCCGCCGGGTTCGGGGATGATGCGGTCTACGATGCCGAGGCTCAGAAGGTCGGGGGCCGAGAGTTTGAGGGCTTCGGCAGCTTTGGCGGCCTCTTTGGCGTCGCGCCACAGGATGGCCGCGCAGGATTCGGGGGAGATCACCGAGTACCAGGCGTTTTCCAGAATCAGCACGCGGTTGCCCACCCCGATGGCCAGGGCGCCCCCCGAACCTCCTTCGCCCAGAATGATCGCAATGGCCGGCACCCGAAGGCGGGCCATGCGCTGGATGCTCTGGGCAATCACCCAGGCCTGGCCACGCTCCTCTGCGGAGATGCCGGGGTATGCACCGGGGGTATCAATAAAGGCGATAAAAGGGCGGCCAAAGCGGTCGGCCAGATCCATCAGGCGCATGGCCTTACGGTAGCCCTCGGGATGGGGCATGGCGAAGTTGCGTTTGATGTTTTCCTTGGTGTCGCGGCCCTTCTGGTGGCCTACCACCACCACGGAGGTGCCTTCCAGGCGGGCCAGCCCCCCTACCACGGCGGCATCCTCACCAAAGGTGCGATCTCCCGATAGTTCGACAAAATCGGTCATGATGCCGCCGATGACGTCCAGGGTGGTGGGGCGGCCAGGGGCCCGGGCCAGTTGCACCCGCTCCCAGCGCGAGAGGTTATCGAAGGTTTCCGATTTGAGTTGAGCGAGGCGCTCGCGCAGGACTTGTAGCTCCCCCGAGAGGTCTACCCCGCTGCTGGCGGCGAACCCCTCGAGCTCGGCAATTTTGGCCTCGAGCTCTTCGATGGGCTTTTCAAACTCAAGCGGCATGGACACCCCCTTCGGGCGTGCTGGACGTCGGCCACCCTGGGTCGAGGGTAATACTGTGACCCCTGACCCCTGACCCCTGACCCCTATCCAGCATGGTTCACCGTCCTGGGATGCAGTAGCTTGAGCACCATCGCAACCGTTTCTTTGAGCTGGCGGCGGTCTACGACCTGGTCTACCATGCCGTGCTTGAGCAGAAACTCCGAACGCTGGAAGCCTTCGGGCAAGTCCTGGCGGATGGTCTGCTTAATGACCCGCGGCCCGGCAAAGCCAATCAAGGCGCCGGGTTCGGCCAGAATCACGTCGGCAATGGCCGCAAAACTGGCCGTTACCCCGCCCGTGGTAGGGTCGGTAAGGATCGAGACATAGGGCAGTTTTTGGGCCCAGAGCCGGTCTAGCGCCAGGGTGGTTTTGGCCATCTGCATCAGCGAGAGAGCGGCTTCCTGCATCCGCGCTCCCCCCGAGACCGAGACGATCACCACTGCCCGGTTTTCCTGGGCGGCCAGCTCGATGCCACGGGTAATTTCCTCGCCCACCACGCTACCCATCGAGCCCCCTGCAAAGGCGTAGTCCATGGCCAGCAGCACGCTGGGCACACCGCCAATGGTGCAACGCCCACCCACGATGGCATCGGGGCGCCCGGCTTCTTTCTGGTAGCGCTCGAGGCGCTTGGGATAGGGCTCGGTGTCTACAAAGCCCAGGGGGTCGGCGGGTTTGAGGCCGGTGATCTGCTCGAAGGTGCCCACGTCTGCGAGCATCTCGATGCGCTTGTCGGCGGACATGCGCAGGTGGTGGTTGCATTTGGGGCAGACGTGCAGGTTGGTCTCGAGGTCTTTCTTGTAGATTTGCGCGTCGCACTTGGGGCACTTGACCCATAGCTCGGGAATATCCCTCGCCTCGCCCTGAGCCCGGCGACGGCGGAAAAGCCGCTCTAAGGCCATAACGCCCTATCTTATACCGCAGAATGAGAAAGGGGCGAAACCCCCCCTGCTTGAACGGGGTTCAAATTTTTGCCGAAAAATCGTTCCGCGCAAAACTACCGGCCAGAGGCATCGCCCACATAAGGCATGGGGTCAACCGCTACCCCGTAGCGATAAACCGTGTAATGCAGGTGCGGCCCGGTGGAACGCCCGGTAGAGCCCACAGCCCCAATCAGGCGGCTTTGCTCGACCTGCTGACCTTTTTCAACATACGACGACGAAAGGTGGCCGTACAGGGTGTGCAGGCCGTTGCCGTGGTCAATCAGTACCATCAGCCCAAAGATGGGGTTCCAGCCCATCTCGCTCACCGTACCGGAGGCTGTGGCATACACCGGCGTGCCCTCGGGGGCAGCAAAATCTACGCCGTTGTGGAACTCGTAGGCTCCTCCGCCAAAGGGGTTGGCGCGGTAGCCGAAGGTAGAGGTGAGACGGCTCTCGGCCAGCAAGGGCAGGCCGGTGGGTATAAACTGCGCCGGGTCGGGGGTTTGGGGTATACGGGCCAGGGGAGGGGGGGCGCGACGAAAAATGCGGCCTGGGCTGGGGTCGGGGGGGAGGGGGTTATGGAGGGCCAGGGCTGTGGCCTCGAGCTCCGCCGCAAAACCCCCTATCTGGGAACGCAGGCTAAGCAACAACTCGCCCAGCTCAATGGGTTCGCCCGCACCCCTGGGGGCATTTTCTGGCCTGGGAGGCGCCTGGTTGGGCTGGACGGGTTCGGGCACCAGGCGAATTCTGGGCAAGCCCGCCTTAACCCGCAGGCGGTTGATTTCGGCCTCCAGCACCTTCAGGCTTTGCTGCAGCTGTACCGCCTCGATGCTGTAGGCCTCGTTGCGGCTTTTTTCGGCCTCGAGCTCCAGACTCAGTTTGCGGGCCTGGGTTTCCAGCGCGGCCAGACGGGTGCGTTCGCTAAAACTTCGATCCCACCAAAAAAGCACCGCCGCAATCAGCAAGACCGGCAGCATAGCCACCACCCAGAGCGGTACTGTCAGGGTGACGCTCGAGGCAAGGGGGTGAGGCTCTTTCGCCATGACCCTACCAGCCTACTTCGGAAGGAGGCAGGGCCAGGTGATGCCTGACCAGGATTCACTCAGCTTTTGCTCTTCGGCTCTCAGCTATTACCGGCCTTGGTGCTCTGGGGTAAAGCCCTGGGTTCGCCGGTCTGGCTGCGACCCACGAAAACCGCGCCTGCCTCCACATCGAGCGACATGGCCCGCACATCGCCCTCCACCCGTGCGCTCTTGGTGATGTGTAGTTTGCCACTGGCGATGACCTGGGCGTTGATCTGCCCATGCACGATGATGTTGTTAGCCCTCACCTGTTCGCCCTCGATGTGGGCGTTGCTCCCGACCTCGAGGTCGCCCTCGACAATGATCGAACCCTTGACCTTCCCATCTATGCGGGCGCTACCCGCCGCCTTCAGGTTGCCTTCAATCTCACTGCCCTCGCTCACGTAGGTGAGCGCAGCTGGGTTGGGTTTACGTCCTCCGCCTAACACCGCCATAGTCTACACCCCTGCTTTCATCTGCGAACTTTTCACTTTCAAGTGAGCCCTTGCAAACCAACCCCTGGATCATACCCTGCGGAATCTGTCTATAAATTTTGTACAACTATTGCGTCCAGCACACAGTTAACACAAAAACCCTTGACCTTGATCTTGTGTGCTCAGTCCAGATACGCGGCGGGATTCACTTCGTCGCCGTTGCGGAAGACCGTGTAGTGCAGGTGCGGGCCGGTGGAGCGACCTGTCGAGCCGACCAACCCCACCAGGTCGCCGCGCTCGAGGCTTTGCCCTACCCGTACCGAAATAGAGGACAGATGACCATACAGGGTGCGGTAGCCATAGCCGTGATCCACCACCACGGCCAGACCAAAAGGCCCTTTCCAGCCTGCCTCAATCACCTCTCCGGCCCCGGTTACCCGTACGGCGGTGCCGTAGGAGGCGGGGAAATCAATCCCGTTGTGAAACTCAAAACCCCAGCCAAAAGGGCTGCGGCGGTAGCCAAAGTGCGAGGTGATACGGGTGTGCCCCCGAAGGGGGTAGCCATAGGGCATGGCGGCTTCCCGCTGGAGGGTTTCTGTGAGGGCAGGGGAGACTTCGCTCAGCTTTTGGGTAAAGGCCGCGGTCTGCTGGCTGGCGTACTTGAGAACATCCTCGAGTTCCACAGGAACCGAGGCGCCGCCACGCCCCCCGCTTTCGTTGCGGGTAGGTACGAGCTTGATTTTGGGCATTCCGGCCCGCTCGCGTAGGGTGTTAATCTCGGTTTCCAATACCTGCAACTGCCTGAGGATGCTCTGGGCATCCTGACTCAGGGCATTATTGCGGGTGCGTTCAGCCGCAAGTTGATTGTTAAGTTTGCGGGCCTGGTCTGAGAGGCTAACGAGCTGAATTTGCAGGTTGCGCATCTCAGCCGTGCGTTGCCAGAGCCAGATATTCAGTCCGCTCCAGGCCAGCAACGCCACGATTACTACCACCGGAATCCACACCGGTAACGATAAGGTTCGCGGGGCTGCGCCGGTTCGGGCTAACCACAGGGTGTACCGCACGGGGTGACGGCGAAGCGGCATCAGGTGCTATAAGTAACGCAGAGGTGTAACAAAAGTCAAGAGAGCTTTAATCCGTTACGTTAAAGCTCTCATCTGCAGGCTTTTATCATAATCACATATGAAAGCTGTCTCCATCCCCAGTCCGTTGCCGTATCTAGCCCAGATACCCGATTCCCGCGAGTACTTGAAAACCCATCATCGCTGGCAAGACCTGCTGCTGATC